>DATNCK010000291.1:0-7399 GCA_035571575.1 Steroidobacteraceae bacterium
TTCGTGCTTCGTTCCGGCTGGGCGAACTGCTGCCCGTCGATGACAACATCGAACAGGAGCGCGAGAACCTTTCCGCGCCCTCGGTCAAATTGATGCAGACGGTGGCTGCGGCCATCCGCGAGGATCTGGCCAAGGTCAAGGATGTACTCGACATCTACGTGCGTCGCGGCGGTGCCGCGCCCGATGAACTGGCGCCGCAGGTCGAACTGCTGCGCAAGATTGGCGACACGCTCGGCGTGCTGGGCTTGGGCGAGCAGCGCGCGCGCGTGCAGGCCGAGATTGCACGCCTGGAAAGCATGGTGGCCTCGCGCGAGCCGCCCACCGAGTCCGCGCTGATCGACGTAGCCGCGTCGCTGATCCAGGTCGAAGACCATCTCGATGATGAGCTGGTGGGCATGATCCTGCCGCGGCGCATGGGCGAAGCCCAGCCGAAGGTGGACGTGGATTTCCAGCAGGTGCAGTCGGCAGTGCTGCGCGAGTGCGTGGTGAATCTCGCGCGCGTGAAGGAATACATTTCGCAGAACGTGGGCGGCACGCTCGATGCGGCGGGATTCGACAACTGGCAGGACCTGATGCGCGGCATCCAGGCGGGCCTGCTGATGCTGGGCAAGGGACGCGCGGTGCAGAGCATCGAACGCGTCACCGGCCATCTGAAGAGCGTGATGTTGCAGGGCGGTTCGGGCCTGTCGCTGCAGGCGCTCGAGCGTCTGGCCGACGCCATAGTCAGCATCGAGTACTACATGGATACGCTGCAGGCCGGGCGTTCCGACCCCTGGTACATGCTCGACAATGCCGAGGCTGCATTGACCGCGGTCGATGCGCAGCCGCAGCGCACCGTGCCCACTGTCGCGCCCGTGGCCGGGTCGCGGGATCACACCGGCACGATTGTCATCGATCCTCCTGCAGGCTCGTCCCGCGAGCCGGCGGTGGCTCCAGTGCTGGTGGCGCCCCGTCGCTCCAAGCCCGCTCTGGCCGAGGCAGCCGATCCGGAACTCATCGCGCTGTTCATGGAGGAAGCCCGCGAAGAACAGGCGCGCATCGAAAAGAATCTGCCGGAATGGGATCAGGATCCCACTCGCGAGGAGGCGCTGATCAATTCGCGCCGCGCCTTCCATACGCTCAAGGGCAGCGGTCGTGTCGTCGGCGCCACCGAACTGGCCGAGTTCGCCTGGTCCATCGAGAACCTGCTGAACCGTCTGCTCGACAAGACATTGACGCGCTCACCGCCGATTCTCGGCACGTTGCGCGAAGCGGTGGCCGTGTTGCCGCAGCTGATCCGTCATCTGGATGAAGGCGTCGCGCCGCAGGCCGATGTGGTGGCGCTCTCGGCCCGCGCCCATGCGCTGGCGGCGGGCAAGACATTGGGCGCACCCAACCCCCCTGCTGAAACCAGCGTTGAGGCGGCGCTGACCGCCACGGCGGCGACGCTGCCCGAACCCGCCGCGGCGATCACCCCATCGCCCCCGGCGGTGCAAGGGGCTGCCGAAGAAGATCCCGAACCCACACTGCGCGACATCTATGCGCGCGAGACCGACAGTCATGTGGCCACGGTACGCGGCTGGATCGCCAGGGTGCGGGGAATGCCTGGCCCGCATGTGCTGCCAGAGCCTGTGTATCGCGCCTGTCATACGCTCTCGGGCAGCTCGACCATGGCCGAAGCGCGGCATGGCATCCGGCTGGCGGAGCCGGTGAATCACTGGCTGCGCAAGTCTTTCGACAGCGGCGTCGGACTCATCGATGAAGACCTGCCACTGCTGGAACACAGCATGGCCGCCATGGAAAGCGTCAGCCGCAACATGGACGAGAACAGTGGCTTCTTCGTTACACACGAGGCATTGCTGCAGCAGATCGCGGCCGCCGAGAGCGCACTGGATCGTCGCATCGCCACAGATGAAACCGGCAACAACCGGCATGTCAGCACCATCGCACTTGCCGATATCGCGGCGGCTGCGAGCCCTGCGCCAGTGCAGCCGCCCGCACCTGCGCCAGTGGCTGCCCCGGCGCCCGCGGCTGCACCAGTGCCCGCCGCCGAGCCGGAAGCTGAAATCGCCACCGCTGACTACGATCCGGAAATCGCCTCCATCTTCAGCGATGAGGCAACGGAGCTGCTGGAAGAATCGCAGTCCTCTTTCCAGGGCATCAGTCTCACTGAACCGCGGCGCGAGGAATTCGCGGCGCTGAAACGGCCATTGCACACGCTGAAAGGCGGCGCGCGCATGGCTGGCGTCATGGGAATGGGCGATCTGGCGCATGAGCTGGAATCGCTGATCATCGGCATCGAACTGGGCAATGTGCCGCCGAGTCGCGAGGCGCGCGACGCCGTGCAGCGCTCGCTCGATGAGCTCGCGCACATGCGCGATCTGCTGGCGCAGAGCCGGCCGGTTCCGCAGGCCGCCGCATTGCTGGCACAGGTGCGCACACTATCTGGTGCAGCACCGCCGGCGCCTCCAGTACAAGAAGCGCCTGCCGCCTCGGCACCAGCACCAGCACCCGCATCCGAAGAGGCGCCAGCAGCGCACAGCGAACCGGTGTTGTCCGAGGCGCCGTCGCGGCAGCCAGAACCTGAAGACGGGATCGAAGAGCCCTTCCCCGACGCTGCAGAAGTGCCTGCGGGACTTGAAGTGGTGGCAGCGCCGGCAGCGACGCCGCCGCAGGTGGTGCAGGCTCCGCGCCGTCCACCGGCTTTCGAACGCCTGCTGGCCTCGGTGGCGGTCCCACCCGGTCGCGAACCTGGCATGCCGGCCGAACGTGCCGAGATGGCGCGCGTCGATGCGGAGCTGCTCAATCAGCTGCTGAACCAGGCTGGCGAAGTCAGCATCGCGCGCTCGCGTGTGGAGCAGCAGCTGGGTTCGGTGGAATTCAACCTGGCCGAGCTGTCGCGCACGGTGACGCGTCTGAAAGAACAGCTCAGCAAACTGGAAATCGAGACCGAAGCGCAGATCCTGCACCGTCACGAGACCGAGGCCGGTCCGCGCACGGACTTCGATCCGCTGGAGCTCGACCGCTATTCGTCCATCCAGCAGTTCTCGCGCGCGCTGGCTGAAACCGCCAGTGACGTGGCGAGCATCCAGGCGCTGCTTGAATCCCTCACCGGTGAGACGCAGAACCTGCTGCTGCAGCAGGGCCGCACCATCACCGAGATGCAGAATGGACTGATGCGCACGCGCATGGTCTCGTTCCAGCGCCATGTGCAGCGCCTGTCGCGCATCGTGCGCCAGACCGCCACGGATACCGACAAGAAGGCCGAGCTGGTGGTGGAAGGCGCCTCCGGCGAACTGGATCGCCAGGTGCTGGAGCGCATGCTGCCGCCCTTCGAGCATCTGCTGCGCAATGCCGTGGTGCATGGCATCGAATCGCCCGAGCAGCGCCGCGCTGCCGGCAAGAATGAAACGGGGCAGATCCAGCTGACGCTGCGTCGCGAAGGCGCCGAGGTCATCGTCGACGTGCGCGACGATGGCGCCGGCATGAACATCGCGGCCATCCGCAGCAAGGCCATTTCACTGGGGCTGATCCGCGAGGACCAGGCGCTCACCGATGAAGAAGCCATGCAGCTCATCCTCGAGCCTGGCTTCTCCACGGCCGAGAACCTCACGCAGGCCGCGGGCCGCGGCGTGGGCATGGACGTGGTGGCCACCGAGGTGAAGAAGCTCGGCGGCGCACTGCACATGGAAACGCACCCGGGTCAGGGCTCGCGCTTCACCATCCGCCTGCCGTTCACGCTGGCGGTGAGCCATGCGCTGATCGTGCGCATCAGCGATGAGTACTACGCGCTGCCGCTGCCGACCGTCGAAGGGGTGGTGCGCATCGCGCGCGAAGAGATCCAGCAGCACATGCTGAGCGAGACGCCGTCGTACCTGTACGGCGGCCACAAGTACCGCTTCCAGCATCTGGGCCATTTCGTCGGCATGGAGCCCGGCCCACTGCCGGAACAGGAGCCGACGCTGCCAGTGGTGCTGGTGCGTGCGGGCGAGCTTTCCACGGGTCTCGTGGCTGAAGAGCTGATCGGCTCGCGCGAAATCGTCGTGAAGCCGGTGGGACCGCAGATCGCCTCGATCCGCGGTGTTTCGGGCGCCACCATACTCGGCGACGGCCGCATCGTCGTCATCCTCGACATCGGCGCACTGGTGCGAGCTGGCTGGCGCGGCAAGGCGCAGGCCCAGCCCGTGCCGCGCGAGCGTCTCGACCGCCGCATCGTGGCGCTGGTGGTGGACGACTCCATCACCGTGCGCCGCGTGACGCAGCGCCTGCTGGAGCGCAACGGCATGCGTGTGCTCACCGCTCGCGACGGCCAGGACGCCGTAGCGGTGATGGAAGAAAACGTCCCGGACGTCGTGCTGCTCGACATCGAGATGCCGCGCATGGACGGCTATGAAGTCGCGGCACACATGCGCGGCGACGAGCGCCTGAAGCGCGTGCCCATCATCATGATCACCTCACGCGTGGGCGAGAAGCATCGCGCGCGCGCGCTGGAGCTGGGCGTCGATGAATACCTCGGCAAGCCCTACCAGGAAAGCCAGCTGCTCGAAGCCATCGCGCCGCTGGTGGGCGAAGACGGCGAGTCGCGCGCTGCGGGTGGTCGTTGATGGCTGCCGTGAATGACAGGCCGGCCGAGATCTATGGCCTGATGGTGCCGCTGGAAAAAGATCGCCTGCTGGTGCCGCGCGGCTGCGTCGCCGAAGTGATCGGCTACCAGACGCCGCAGGAGATGACCGGCGCGCCGCCCTGGCACCTGGGCATCATCAACTGGAATGGCCGCAAGGTGCCGATGATTTCCTTCGAGGGCTGCTGTGGCGCGGATGTGGCGCCGCCCACGCAGCGCTCGCGTGTAGTGGTGCTGAACGCGGTATCCGAAGCGGTGGAGGCAGGTTTCATCGCCATCCTGTCGCAAGGCTTTCCGCAGCTGGTGCGCATCAGTCCGGAGTTCGTGAAGCTGGATGCGGGCCGTGGCTTTGCCGAAGGCAGCCCCGTGGTCTGCCAGCTGCAGCTGCTGGATGAATCGCCGCTGGTGCCAGATCTTGATCGCCTCGAGGCCATGATCGCGCAGGAAACCGAAGCCCTGCCCGGAGAGAGCGATCCGGCCTGATCGGGGCCCGTTGCCTGGCGTCCTGCTCGTCGTGGCGCTGCTGCCGCTGTTACATGGCAGCGGCAGCGCGCGCTTGGTGATCCTCGAACGCCAGGTGGGCCCTGACCTGGGTTCCGATCACCGGCCCTTGAGCCTGACCGTGGCCTGGTCAGGCCAGACCTAAGGCCGGGTAATCCGTGTAGCCCTTCGCGCCGCCTGAGTAGAAGGTCTGCGGATCCGGCGCATTCAATGGCGCGCCGGAAGCAAAGCGTCGCGGCAGATCCGGATTGGCGATGAACAGTTTGCCGAAGGCCACCGCATCAGCCTCACCGGCGGCCAGCAGCGCGTTGCCGCTCGCCAGATCCAGTGCTTCATTGGCGACGTAGGTGCCGCCGAATGCGTTTTTCAGCTGCGGGCCGATGCGATCCGGCCCCGGCTTCTCGCGTGCGGCGATGAAGGCGATGCGGCGCCGGCCCAGTTCGCGCGCCACATAGCTGAAGGTGCCGAGGCGGTCCGAATCTCCCACGTCATGCGCATCGCCGCGTGGCGCCAGATGCATGCCCACGCGTGACGCGCCCCACACGCTGATCACCGCATCGGTGACTTCCAGCATCAGTCGCGCGCGGTTTTCCACGCTGCCGCCGTAATCGTCGTCGCGATGGTTGCTGCGATCCTGCAGGAACTGGTCGAGCAGATAGCCATTGGCGCCGTGGATTTCCACGCCATCGAAGCCCGCGGCCATGGCGTTGGCTGCGCCGCGGCGGAACTGCTCGACCACGCCCGCCAGTTCGCTGCGCTCCAGGGCGCGCGGCACTACATAGGAAGTGGTCGGTCGCACCAGGCTCACGTGTCCCGCTGGCGCGATGGCGCTGGGCGCCACCGGCAGCGCGCCGTCGAGAAACAGCGGATGCGAAACCCGGCCCACATGCCAGAGCTGCAGGAAGATCCGGCCACCGGCTTCGTGTACGGCGCGAGTCACCGGCTTCCAGCCCTCCACCTGTTCGGTGGACCAGATGCCGGGGGTGTCGGCATAGCCCACGCCCTGCGATGTCACCACGGTGGCCTCGGTGAGGATCAGGCCGGCGCTGGCGCGCTGGCGGTAGTACTCCACCATCAGCGCATTCGGTACCCGGGTGGGGCCGGAGCGCGACCGGGTGAGCGGCGCCATGAAAATGCGGTTGGGCAGATCGAGATCGCCGAGTCGAATCGGGGCGAATAAGTCGGGCATAACGGGACCAGTTATTCTTAGGGAATTGTTATCTAAGGTCGCCCAACAGGGATTGCAAGGCCGCCAGCGCGGCCAAGCCGGCGGTTTCAGTGCGCAGTATCCGGGGCCCAAACCGGCAGGCCCGGAAGCCCGCTTTTAGTGCAGCGGCGGTTTCTGGGGTGTCGAATCCGCCTTCCGGACCCACCAGCAGCCGGATGGGTCCACCCTGGAGCTGGGGGCCGGCCTGTTCCAGCAAAGTGGGCAGCGCCGCGGCAGAGGGCTCCGGAGACAGCAACAGGTCCAGTGCCGCTGGTGCAGCGAGCACCGTCGTCAAAGGCAGTGGCGTGGCGACGACCGGAACGGTGTTGCGTCCGCATTGTTCGCAGGCACTGATGACCACCGCCTGCCAGTGCTGCTGCTTTGCCGGCGTGTTGTCGGCGTCCAGTCGCACCGTGCTGCGCGCCATCAGCACCGGCACGATGGCCGTGACGCCCAGCTCGGTGGCCTTCTGCAGGATCAGGTCCATCTTCTCGCCGCGGGCGACGCCTTGCAGCAGCGTGAGATTCAGCGGCGATTCGTTCTCAACGACGTGATGCGCGCCGACCTGCACGGTGACTTGATCGCGATGCACCGCCGCGATGATGGCGTCGAATTCTCCGCCGCGACCATTGAACAGCCGCAATGCATCGCCGACGCCGAGCCGCAGCACGCGCGCAAGGTGTCGTGCCGCGCCAGACGGCAATGCCACGCTGGCATTCGAGGCAAGCGGCGCCTCGACGTGCACACGCGTCAATCGCATGTGGCGGCCTCGACGGCCGTGCGCGCCACATCGCCGAGCAGATCGATCTCCTCCGGCGTGATGACGTAGGGGGGCATGAAATACAGCACATTGCCCACGGGTCGCAGCAGCACGCCGCGTGTCAGGGCATGGCGATAGGCGATGAGGCCGCGGCGCTCACGAAAGTCGTAGGCCTCGCGCGTGCGCCGGTCCCGCACCATCTCGATGGCGAGAATCATGCCGTGCTGGCGCACTTCCGCCACATGCGGATGATCGGCCAGTGGCGCCGCGGCGCGCGCCATGTGCGCGGCCAGCGCGCGATTGCGATCGATGACGGGCTCGGTTTCAAACA
>DATNCK010000292.1:0-4400 GCA_035571575.1 Steroidobacteraceae bacterium
GTAAGACCGGGAAGTTCGTTGATTGCCTGCATGACCCCGGCCACTGCGCCGGGGTTTTGCTTTGAGGACCCTCGATCATGAAGTTCGTTGACGAAGCCATCGTGAAGGTTGCCGCCGGCAACGGCGGGCGCGGCTGCGTCAGCTTCCGGCGCGAGAAATTCATCCCCTTTGGCGGGCCGGACGGCGGCGACGGCGGCCATGGCGGCAGTGTGTGGCTGCGCGCGAAAGAGGGCATCAACACACTCGCGGATTTCCGCATCCAGCGCACCTACAAGGCGCGCAACGGCGAGGGCGGATCGGGCAATGACTGCACCGGTCGCAGCGGTGAGGACCTGTACGTCGACGTGCCCGTCGGCACGACGGTGACGGATACCGAGACCGGCGAGGAGCTCGGCGATCTGAAGGCCGCTGGCCAGACACTGAAGGTGTCCGAAGGCGGCAAGGGCGGCATGGGCAATGCGAAGTTCAAGTCCAGCACCAATCGCGCACCGCGGCAGTATGGGCCGGGATTGCCTGGCGAAAAGCGGACACTGGGCTTCGAGCTGAAGGTCATCGCCGATGTGGGCCTGCTGGGATTGCCCAATGCCGGCAAATCCACGCTGATTCGTGCGGTTTCGGCGGCGCGTCCGCGGGTGGCCGACTATCCCTTCACCACGCTGTATCCGAATCTGGGCGTGGTGGATGTGGGTCAGCACCGCAGCTTCGTGATGGCGGACATTCCCGGAGTCATCGAAGGCGCTGCGGAGGGCGCGGGCCTGGGGCATCGCTTCCTGAAGCATCTGCAGCGCACGCGTGTGCTGCTGCATCTGATCGACATCGCACCACTGGATCCGCAAGCCGATCCCGTGAAAGACGCGCGCGCCATTGTGGCCGAGCTGAAGAAGTATGACCCCGCGCTGGCCGCGAAGCCGCGCTGGCTGATACTGAACAAGAAGGATCTGCTGCCCGCCGAAGAGGCTGAGGCGCGCGCGCTGCAGATTGCGAAGAAGCTGAAGGCCACGGGTCCGATGTTTTTACTTTCCGGCGCTACCGGTGAAGGCACGCGTGAGTTGTGCGAGGCGGTGATGAAGTTGCTGGAAGCCACCGCTGCCGGACGCGAGGTGGAGATTCAGGGAACGCTGCAGTTGCCGGCAGTCCCCGTGCGGCCGGATGCCAGCCGCAAGACAGCGGTCGGCAAGAGCAAGAGCGTCCGGAAGAAGGTGGCGAAAAAGGCCACCGGAAAGAAGGCCAGCCCCGTCAGTCGGGTTGCGCTGCGCCTGAAGACGCGTCGCCGCCGGAAATAAACAGGCCCGCGCGAGGCGGGCCTGTAATCGAACATTCTGGACCTGGGCTTAAGGCCAGGGTTCAGGCTTTCGCCGCGGCCGCTTTCGCCTTCGCAGCCAGCCGGCTCTTGTGACGGGCGGCCTTGTTGCGATGGATGAGGCCCTTGGACACCATCGAGTCGATGACCGGCTGCGCGCTCTTCACGGCGGCACGGGCTTCATCACCCTTGCCCGAGGCACCGGCTTCGGTGGCCTTGCGGATGGCGGTGCGCAGACGCGAACGCAGCGCAACGTTGGCCGTGCGATGCTTGATGGCCTGCCGGGCTGCCTTTTCCGCTGATTTCGTGTTTGCCACGCTCGACTACTCCGCTGTTCTTCAGGCCCGACTTTCGGGGCCGCGTAGTGTGTGCAGGCGGCAGGGGGAAGTCAACCGGAAAGCGGTCAAATCAGTGCAAAATCCGGGGGTTGGGCCCTCATGCGGGGAGGGTTTTTGCTAGGCTGCCCGTCGCTGATGAGCCGCCCCCTGTTAAAGAGCACTACGACCACCGGCCTGGCCACGCTGCTGTCGCGGATCACCGGCCTGCTGCGGGATTCTTTCATGGCCCAGGTAATCGGCGTGGGGCCGATTTCCGATGCCTTCTACGTCGCCTTCAAGATCCCGAATTTCCTGCGCCGGCTGTTCGCTGATGGAGCCTTCTCGCAGTCTTTCGTGCCGGTGATATCGGAATACAAGACCCAGCGCGGTCAGGCGGAGGTCCGTGAACTTGTGGCGGGCGTGTCGGGCACCCTCGGCGGGGTGCTCTTGCTCGTGAGTGCGTTGGGTGTGATCGCCGCACCGCTGCTCATCTATCTGTTCGCGCTCAAATGGGCGCTGGTCGGAGGCTCCCAGTTCGAGCTGGCCGTGCAGTTGCTGCGCTGGACCTTCCCCTATCTGTTCTTCGTCTCGCTGGTGTCGCTGTTTTCGGGAGTGCTCAACAGCTACGGCCGCTTCTTCATCCCGGCGTTCACGCATGTGCTGATGAACCTGGTGTTGATCATCGCGGCAGTGACCTTCGCCGTGCACAGCGACAACCCGAGCCTGGTATTGGCAATCGGGGTGTTCGTGGCGGGAATCGTGCAGTTGCTGTTCCAGCTTCCAGCGGTGGCGCGGCTGGGCCTGCTGTCGATGCCGCGCTGGCGGCCGCAGCTCGATGGCGTGCGACGTGTCGTGCGTCTCATGGTGCCGGGAATCGTGGGTTCGTCGATGGCGCAGATCAGCCTGCTGCTCGATACGCAGATCGCCACATCGCTGGTTACCGGCAGCGTGAGCTGGCTTTACTTTGCGGACCGCCTGATCGAGTTTCCCATGGGCGTGTTCAGCATTGCGCTGGCCACGGTGATTCTGCCGGGACTTTCCGCGCATCACGCCTCGAAGTCCATGCAGCATTTTTCTGGCACGCTGGATTGGGCGCTGCGGCTGGTGCTGCTGCTGGCTTCGCCCGCCGCCGTGGGCATGCTGTGTTTTGCCGGCCCGATGACGGCGATGATCTTCGGCTATCGCCACTTCACACTGGACGATGTGCAGAGGACCTCCTACGCGTTGATGGCCTATTCGTGGGGATTGATGGGCTTCAGCTTCGTCAAGGTGCTGGTACCGGGCTACTACGCGCGCCAGAACACGCGCCGGCCGGTGCGCATCGCAATGACTGCGCTGGCCGTTACCATCAGCTTGAATGTGCTGGTGGTGCTGCCGGCATCGAGGCTGGGGTTTCCCAATCCGCACATTCTCATCGCCACATCCACTTGCGTGGGTGCTGCCATCAACACGCTGCTGTTGTGGCGGGGCCTGACCCGCGAAGGAGTGCTGGTGCACAGCCCGGGATGGGGCAGTTTCGTCGTGCGCGTGGTCGCATCCAATCTCATCATGGGCGCCATGCTGCTGTATCTGGCGGGTGATACGGCCCACTGGGCCGCGATGCCGTTCATCGAGCGCGTGCTGCGCGGTGGCGGCAGCATCGCGCTTGCTGCGATGGTCTATTTCGCGATGCTGTACCTGTTCGGCATGCGCTACCGGCATCTGCGCTCGGTGGTGGCCTGATGCGTCTGCTGCGCAGTCTCGCGCCTGTGCACGCCGGCATCGCAGGCACTGCCGGTGTGCGCGGCTATGTGGCCACTGTGGGCGCCTTCGACGGGATTCATCTCGGTCACCGCGTGCTGATCGAGCGCACCCGGCTGCTGGCGCGCGAAGCGGGTCTTGCCAGCATGGTGCTGAGCTTCGAGCCGCTGCCCAAGGAATATTTTTCACCCGAAAGCCCGGTGGCGCGGCTGACCACGTTCCGCGAACGCTGGCGGGTGCTGGAGCGTGACGGTCCGGAGGTGTTCTGCGTACTGCCGTTCAATGCCCGGCTGCGGGCGCTGCGTGCAGATCAGTTCGCCGCGCTGATGGCAGGCGCCGGCGTGCGGCATCTGGTGATCGGACATGATTTCCGGGCGGCGTACCGTGGCGAGGCCGATGCCGCCTGGTTCCAGCAGCACGGGCCCTCGCTGGGGCTGGCGGTGGATGTGGTCTCTCCGGTTCGCGCTCAGGATCTCAGGGTCAGCAGCGGCGTGATCCGGGACGCACTGGCCCGCGGCGACCTGCCGCAGGCCGCGCAGCTCCTGGGGAGGCCGTATTCCATGATCGGGCGCGTGGTGCGCGGTCGGCAGCTGGGGCGCACCCTGGGCTATCCCACCGCCAACGTCAGGCTGGCGCGACGGCGGCCCCCGATGGAAGGTATCTTTGCAGTCCGCGTGCGCGGTGTGGGGTCGCGGCCCTTGCCGGGCGTGGCCAGTCTGGGCACGCGTCCCACCGTAGGCGGCACGCATCTCCTGCTGGAGGCGCATGTGTTCGATTTCGCGGGTGACCTTTACGGGCGCGAAATCGAAGTGGAATTCGTGGCGCGGCTGCGCGAAGAGCGGCGCTTCGACACTGTGGATGCCATGGTGGAACAGATACATCGCGATGCGGCTGAAGCGCGCGCCGTGCTCGAAGAATGAATTGCAGAAGGTAGAAGTAGTGGCTGATTACAAGAGTACGGTGAACTTGCCGCAGACCGATTTCGCGATGAAGGCCGATCTGGCGCGTCGCGAGCCGGAGATGTTGAAGTGGTGGGAGTCCAG
>DATNCK010000293.1:0-8913 GCA_035571575.1 Steroidobacteraceae bacterium
TACTACGACGACGAGCTGAACCTGAAGGAAATCGGTGCCGTACTAGGCATCAGCGAATCCCGTGTATGTCAGCTGCATGGCCAGGCGCTGGTGCGCCTGCGCGCGCGGCTGCGCAACTGGCACACGGAGCGGAGGGACTAAGCCGTGGATCTGCTCAGCCTCGCCGGAATCGTGCTCGCCTTCATCGCGCTGCTTGCGGGCGCGGTATTGAAGGGTGCCGGCCTGCACTCGCTGGTTTCCACCGCTGCGCTGATGATCGTGGTGGTGGGCACCTTTGCCGCCATTCTCGTGCAGACGCCGGGCCGCGTGATGAAACGCGCCTTCGGCATCTTCCCCTGGGTGTTCCGTTCGCCGGTGGCTGACGCGCAGGCCATCGTGCGGCGCATCGTCGAATGGAGCCAGATCGCCCGCAAGCAGGGCCTGCTGGGTCTTGAAGGGCAGATCGATCGCGAGCGCGACGATTTCATCCGCAAGGGCCTGCAGCTGGTGGTCGATGGCGGTGAGCCCGACGCCATCCGCGCCACCATGGAGGTGGACCTCAACGGCCGTGAATCTGCCGACATGCGTGCCGCCAAAGTCTTCGAAGGCATGGGCGTGTACGCGCCCACGCTGGGCATCATCGGCGCCGTGCTCGGCCTGATGGCGGTGATGCAGAATCTGGCCGATCCCACCAAGCTGGGCACCGGCATTGCCGCGGCCTTCACCGCGACGGTCTACGGCATCGGTCTGGCCAATCTGTTTCTGCTGCCCATCGCGAACAAGCTGAAAACCACCGTGCAGGGACAAAGCCACCTGCGCGAGATGATCATCGAAGGCATGGTGGCCATCGCGCAGGGTGACAATCCCCGCAGTATCGAATCACGCCTGCAGGGTTATCTGCACGGATAGACATGACGCGCCGCAAGAAACACGAAGAACACGCCAACCACGAAGCCTGGGCCATTCCTTACGGCGACCTGGTCACCTTGCTGCTCGCATTTTTCGTGGTGATGTATTCCATCTCCTCGGTGAACGAGGGCAAGTATCGCGTGGTTTCCGACTCATTGAACGCGGCGTTCCGCGGCGAGCCAAGCGGACCTCAGCCCATCCAGGTCGGTCATCCGGCGGCCACTACGGTGGCGGCGCCGGTGGTACAGCTCGACAAAGATGTGCACACCATGGCCCTGCGGCAGATGGCCCAGCAGGCCGAGGATGCTATGAGCCCGCTGATCGCACAGGGCCTGGTCGATGTGCAGGTCGGGGATGGCGTGGTGGAAATCGGCATTCGTTCCGACATTCTGTTCAGCTCCGGTTCGGCGGCCATGGCGGCCGTAGCCCAGCCGGTGATTCGTCAACTGGCCGAGGTGCTGGCGAAATTCCCGAACCTGATCCAGGTCAAGGGCCACACCGACAATGTTCCCATTGTGGGCGGCATTTATCCTTCAAACTGGGAACTGTCCGCTGCGCGTGCCGCCAGCGTTGTGCATATGCTGGTGGACGGTGGTATCGACCCGCGCCGATTGGCCGTCGTGGCATATGGCGAATATCGACCGGTACTGCCGAACACGACGCCGGATGGTCGCAATGCGAATCGCCGCGTCGTGCTGACGATTCTCAACATGGAACCAACCTCTGGTCGCCAGGACGGCGTTGGAGCCGCACCTTGACCGAGCCCGAAAAACTCATCGCCTCTGAAACGACGCTGCGTCGCGATGCCTTCGCCCTGGGTGAAATCATCGCGGGCGAGGTGGCGCGCGGTGACATCGAGCTGCCAGGCTTTCCGCCGGTGGCGATGCGCGTGCAGAAGCTGCTCAACGACGACAGGACCGATGTGCACGACATTGCACAGGCCGCATCCCTGGATCCCTCCTTCGCCATGCTGATACTGCGCATCGCGAACTCGGCGGCATTCAGCAGCGCCAGCTTCCAGGTGAAGGATCTGCGCGCCGCCGTGCAGCGCATCGGTACACGCATGGTCCGCGCTGCGGCGCTTGCGCTGGTGGTGCAGGCCCTGCGCAGTAATGAAGAACTGCGCGCGCTGCGCGACCGGCTGGGCAGTGTCTGGCGCCGCGGCATCAATGTGGGCTCAGTCGCCAAGGCCGTCGCCTGGCGCACGGGATCGGCCGAGCCCGACGCCGCGCTGCTGACGGGCCTGCTGCATGTGGTGGGCAAGCTTTATGTGCTGGCCCGCATGCGCAGCGCGCCGCATCTGCTCGAACAGGAAGGCCTGCCCGAGAAGTTGCTGGAGCGCTGGAGCGATCCCGTCACTGATGTACTGCTGCTGAAATGGGAAGTGCCGCGCGAATACTACGAGGGTGTGCTGCATTTCCAGAACCGCTGGCAGGCCACTGAGAAACCCAATGATTCGAGGCTGGGCGATGTGCTCACCGCCGCGAATCTGCTCACCGACCTGCTCCCACCTTCACGCTCCGACTATCTGGATCAGATGCAGCTGGCGCAGGTGTGCCTGCTGCACGAACCGCTGCTGGACCGGCTGAAGCTGACGCGCGAGGCCTGTAGTGACGCAATTCACACTGCGCTCGACGAAGTGCAGCAACTGCGGGCGCTGTTCGGCGCCTGATCTCCTGGTGGCACGGATCCTGCTCGATTGAAGGCAGGTGCCGGAATACCGGCGCAACCAGCCTTTCGGAGCAGTCATGGATCTGAGCAGCCTGTTCGAACTCAACCAGTGGCAGTTCTTTGCTGCCCGCGCAGCCATACTGGCTGTGGCGCTCCTCGTTTTTGCCTTTGCCTTCAGCCGCTGGCGCCGCGCAGGCCGCCGCGACATGCAGCAACTGGTCATCGAATTGCAGGAATCGCGCGGGGAGACCCGTACGCTTACCGAACTGGCGCAACAGCTGGCCTCGCAGATCGCCTCCCTGGAATCGCGTATCGATGATCGTCAGCAGCTGCAGCTGGCCACCGCCGGCGGCAGCGCGCAGCGCGGCTACGACCTGGCCCTGCAGATGGCCCGCCACGGCGCCGGCCAGGAGGAAATTGTTTCCGCTACGGGTGTGACGCGCCACGAAGCGCAGCTTCTGGCGCGACTGCACAATCCCGCTCGCAGCTAATAGTCGAGAGGTTTTCGCAAACTTATGTCAGCTCAGCACCAGGGCAACATTGCCGGTCCCACCAACCAGGCAGCCTTCGAATTCGTCAAGAGCCTGGCTCTCGAGATGTCTGCGGGCAAGATCGAGATTCCCTCATTTCCCGACGTCGCCGTGCGCGTGCGCAAGGTGCTCGCGGATGAAAACTGCAGCGCTGCGCAGATCGCGCGCGTGGTCAGTGCCGAACCCGCCATGGCCGCCAAGCTGCTGCAGATGGCCAACTCCGCATTGCTTAATCCCAATGGCACCAAGATCACCGAGCTGAAGTCGGCGGTGGCGCGCATTGGCATCTCGAATGTGCGCAGCGCCTCCCTGGCCTATGCGATGGAGCAGATCAAGAACGCCAAGGAACTCGCGCCGCTGCGCAAGCCGCTGCACGACCTGTGGGAACGCAGCGTCAAGGTGGCCTCGATGTGCTACGTCGTGGCGCGCAGCTGGACGAAGGTGAATGCCGACCAGGCCATGCTGGCCGGTCTGATGCATGGCATGGGTCGCGTTTACATTCTGACGCGCGCCGTGAAGCATCCCGAACTGTTCGCCGATGGCAGCGCGTATCACCAGATCGTGGTCGACTGGAATGCGCAGGTGGCCAAGGCCGTGCTCGAGAGCTGGGAAATCAGCCCCGAGATCATCGAAGCCGTTGAGCATTACGAAGACCTGGAGCGCACCGGCGGCGAGACGGTCGATCTCACCGACGTACTCACCATCGCCAACGTGCTGGTGTCCTTCCACACCGATCTGCCGGCCATGGAAATGCGCCTGAAGGAAACTTCCGCAGCCGTGCGCCTGGGCGTGAATGCGGAGTCCATCCACAAGGTGCTGCAGGAGACGGCGGGCGAGCTGGCCAGCCTGCGTTCCGCGCTCGGCGGCTGATCCCGCAGCAGAGTCTTGCGCGGCTGGCGTGTAGGCGGATTCCGGCCTGCCAATGCGCCGCTCGGGAGTATTCATCTGTGTGCCTGAAGGGCAATCTACAGCTGCGGGAAGTGAATCCTCACCGAAATACTTCCCGACACACCTAACCCGGCGGGCATAACAGCCTCCCGGGTTAGGTTTTATTTGGGGGTCGCATTCAGCGGCCGGTGGCCCGGGCCGCCAGAGCCCATGGCTCACAAGTGATTGATGAAAGCCAAGAAAATTCAGTGCGTTGCGAACGCCCGAAGCTTCGCGCAGAATACGCGCCCCCATCGGATGGGGCTGCGGAAAGGTAGCTCAGCTGGTTAGAGCACGGCACTCATAATGCCGGGGTCGAGGGTTCGAGTCCCTCCCTTTCCACCAATATCCGATCTCACGCCGGCTCAGGCGGTCTAGTAAACGTCAAAAATGCCCAGAAACTCAGGGTTCTAGGCGCTCAAGACGTCTCATAGGCTCTCGGTATGTCTCAACTAATCGTAGGTATTTTTCGAGGTACCTACGACCACGTCGTGGGAGATACCTTAAATGTTGACCGACAGTCAGATCCGGAGCGCGAAGCCCGCCGACTGGCCCCGGAAGCAGTTTGATTCACGAGGGCTACTCGGCCGGAACAAGAACCCTGCCTCAGGCGTTTACCCTGATGTGTCGCTTGCGAGCGCGAGTGAGTGAGCACGCCAAGAAGGTTCTGGTCTTGTTGGGGTCCGGGTGCGGGACGGATTGGGTCGTAGCCTGAAAGCTGCGCTGCATTGATACGGTCCTGAGCATTGACTAGCGCGATCCCGATCTCATAGAGTTTCCATCGCGCGCAGGGCGCATCCAGTCCGCGGATAGGGCAGTGCCCACCTGCAAGATGTAATTGATACATCGTCAAAAGAACTTCTTTCCTGCCTGGCGGTGCGGACCTCAGGCCTTGAGTGAAAGGAGTTTCGTGTGAATCACAGAGTCATTCCGACTCGTCCAAGTCTTGAGCAATACCGTAAGCAGGCCAAAGACCTGCTCGACGGTATTAATAGGCAGAGTCCAGACGCGCTCGGCCGCGTCGGCACCCATCATCCGCGCCTGCAGGGCCTGGCGATACCCAGTCTTGCAGCTTCAAGAATCAAGTTAGCTGACGCGCAATTAGTTATCGCGCGGGAACACGGATTCGAGAGCTGGCCGAAATTCTCTGCGCACCTGAGAACCACGCTGGCCTCTCCGCCGGACGCTTTCGACGAGCGGCTGCGCATCGGCGACGCGGAGCTAACTCTCGAGATTTCCGGCCGTCGCGACGCAAGGGCGCTGGTGATATTTGCGCTGGCTGGCAACGTCAGTCGATACCATCCAGGCATTCGCGACGTCGCTGCCGCATTCAATTGCGCCTCGTTCTGCACGGTGCTTGCCGATCTCCTGACTGAAGAGGAAGACGTCGAAGACACCATCAATGAGACGCTGCGATATGACATCCCTCTTCTTGGAGGCCGTGCGATGGCCGTTATCGACAGGTTCGCCAACGATTCGGCGTTCCGGTCACTGCGCACGGGCATGTTTGGGTCCAGTACGGGTGCTGCGGCCGCCGTGGCAGCCGCCTCCGAGCGCTCAACGGTCGTTCGTGCAGTGGTCTGCAGCGCAGGTCGCCCAGACCTGGCCGGTCCCGCCTTGGCATGGCTCAACGTACCCACACTGTTTGTCTTCGGGGGTGATGACACCGTGGGCTACGGTTTCATGCGCACGATTCTCGGCGTGTTGCCGCCGCAGGTGCCGAAGCGCCTCGAAGTCATCGACGGTGCGGCCGGCCGTTTCGACGCAGCAGAGCATGTGCAGCGGGCTGCCACGCTGGCTAGTGCGTGGTTCACCGAACACCTGGGCAGCGAGTCCGCTGTCGAGGAGCGCCACCTGTGAACGCCAATAAGCGATTCGGCGTAATGGCCTCCTATGTTCATGCCGGTGCACAGCTAGGTGCGCTAATAGAGGTGTGCTGCGAATCCCGAGCGGCATCAATGTCGTCTGAGGTGAGAGAGCTGGCCCACGATCTGGCCGTGCATGTGGCGGCCGCCAATCCACTCGTAGTGTGCATTGAGGACCTTTCTCCACACATGATCGCCGCTGCCAGAGACAACCTCAGGCACGATGGCCTTCGTGCCGGCCGCAGTGAGCCTTTTGTTCAGCGAGTGGAGCAGTTGGAGATGCAACGGTTCCATGAGCGGGCGTGCTTGTTGGAACAGAGGTTCATCAAGGACGCATCCATCACCATCCACGAATTGCTGGAGTCCCGGAGCGCCTTGCTCAAGGAGAAACTGCGCGTAGTGCGCTTTGCCAGGTTCGCGACGGACGATTCCGATATTCAGGAAGGGGTGCGCAGATGAGCACGTCATGGCAATCCCTCATTCCCGAACACTTGCACGCCGCTGTCCATGCCGCACTGTCGGCGGTATTGGATGAGCGACACATAGAAGGCGTAGAGCCTGTTACGGGCGGTGTTTCGGGAGCGACGACGTTTCGCGTTGAAGCGAGAAAGAGCTCCTTCCTCGTACGCGTGGAATCAGTCCGTAGTCCGTTCCGGAATCCGCACCAGTACACGTGCATGCGCATCGCTGCTGAAGCGGGAGTCGCGCCGGCGTTGCACTACGTTGATGATCAGGCCGGCGTTGCCATCATGGATTTCATCAAGGCGCGGCCGCTGTACAGCTATCCCGGTGGTTCCTTGGAATTGGCGCGCGCACTGGGCAGCCTTACAGCAAGATTGCAAGCCACAGCTGCATTTCCGTTGCTGCTCGACTACCGAGCGGTCGTGCGCCGTCTTGCCGAGCGTCTGCAGGCCCGGTTCGCCCCTGGTCTGCTTGATCCACACATGGCGGCTCTGGAACGGATCTGTACGTCGCTTCCCTGGGACGACTCCAGGCACGTCAGCAGCCACAACGATCCTAATCCTCGCAATGTGCTGTTCGATGGAGAGCGCCTGTGGCTGATCGACTGGGAGACTGCCTACCGTAACGATCCACTCGTAGACGTGGCGATTCTGGTCGATAACCTGGCTCCGACCCACGAGGCGCAGGATGCGCTCATTGAGTCATGGTCTGGTCGGGCATCGGACGCTGCCCTGAGACAGCGGCTGGACGCGGTGCGGGCTCTGACGCGGTTGTACTACGCTGGGCTGCTCATGGTCACGATTGCCACTGCCGCTCCAATCATTGGCGATCTCTCAGCACTGACGCAGGACGAGTTCACGCGTCGAATTCGGGATGGATCGCTGCAGGCAGCGGCACCCGAGACTCGTATCGAGCTGGCGAAGATGTGTCTGGCAGGTTTCCTTGCGATCCAAGGAAGCTGTCAGACTACTACTCCCTGATCAGGCTGCTCGGCGCGATGCCAAACATCCTGCGGCACGTACGGCTGAGGTGTGCCGAATCGGCGAATCCCCATGCCTGCGCTGCGTCTGTCCAGGAGATCCCGCTCATTGCTGCGCTCACCGCTGATTTGACGCGTACCCAGAGCAGGTAGCCACGAAACGAAATCCCCGTCTGTGCCATGAAGAGATGACGGAAACGGCTCGGCGACAGGTGTGCGATACGAGCCGCTTCCGCCAGCGACACAGGTGAATGCAGTCTCTCGCCCATCCATTCGATAGCCCGGGTGATGCGAGGGTCGACCTCCAATGCAGGGTCTCCGCCGCTCAGTAGCGTCACCGCCTTCCGTCCCGCTGCGACCAGAGCTTCATCGGAGGCCCGTGCCGCGTAGGCGCCGTGCAGCGTCTTGCTGACCTGCTCAGACAATTCATCATCGAGCGACACAATCTGCCTTCCTCCATGGCGCTCGAGGAGAGCACGGCCCTGCGCGGTTTCCGGCTCCACGAATAGTTGCGCCACCGATTGTTCATTGCCATCGAACTGATGGGGCCCATGTGGCATCACCAATGCCCCGCGATACTCGCGCCAGGCTGTGCGATCCGCGGTGCGAAACCGCACTGCACCCGTCAGTGCCACGGAAACCTGGATCGCATGATGTGCATGGGTCTGTACGGGCCCGGCCGAGCGTCCGATCCACAGACCGCCGCCTTCCCACAGCAACACGCGACCTATACCGGCAATCACCCTGCGCGGGGTCTTCGGCAGATCAGCCGCTTTGTTCAAGCCCTTGCTCGCGCCCATCCGGAGAATGTCATTCCTGGCTCGACGTACCGATCCACATCATGGAGAACGCAATGGAAAACTTCGACGACACTTCTTGCTCGTGCTCACCCTGTGCCGGCGCCGCTTGCACCTGCGGCTGCCAAACCACCCCTGCGGCATGCGCCTGCGCGCCAGCTTGCGACTGTGGAGGCGAGTGCCGCTGCGGTCCCGACTGCTCCTGTCAGGCCGCTGCGGCCTGTTAACTACTTAAAGGAGTCACTTCATGCGCTACTCAATTATCGCCATGCTGATCAGTGCCTTGCCGCTTACAGGCTGCATGCGGCCGCCTGCCACGCTCGACCTATCCCTGGACAAGCCTACCACCCAGGACAAGTACATCGTTGCCATTCACCCGCAGGCGGCCGACATTGTCATCAATCACCTGCATGCCTGGGAGGTGAGGGTCACTTCACCGAGTGGCGAACCCGTTCTGCACGCCCACATTGATGTCGATGGCGGTATGCCGCAGCACGGCCACGGCCTGCCCACCAAGCCGCGCGTCACGCAGGAGCTCGGTGACGGTCGCTACCTGCTTGAAGGAATGAAGTTCAGCATGACCGGCTGGTGGGTGATCAAGCTGAGGATCGAGACGGATCAGAACGGAACGGATGCGGTCACCTTCAACAAGGTGATCGAGATCCCACGTCGTGAGAAGGTGTGAACCGCAGATGAGACAGATTCATCGGATCGGGATCACGCTGGCGCGGGGCGCGCTGCTTCTCGCGCTCAGCGCCAGCTGCTTCAGCGGTGTGCAGGCTTCGCAGCGGCAC
>DATNCK010000294.1:0-8005 GCA_035571575.1 Steroidobacteraceae bacterium
CATGCCATCGATGTTGCCGATCAGCGTCTTCAACATGCGCGCGTTTTCGCGCGCGTCGTTGTCGCGATCTTCCGGGGGAGCTTCTCGAAAACCAGTTGCAGGTGAGGCAGGTACGGCCATGGCAATTTCTTACAGAGTGATAGGCATTCTGTTTACACGCGCAATTTTGCGACGGCACCGGGTCACACTTTTCGTGATGCACAGCCGCAGGGCGCGGGTCGGCCGGATTCGCACCACGATGGCGCGATCCTCGGGGCTGGGAGTTTTCGGATCTCAGCGTTTGCGCAGCAGCTGCGCCTTGTCCCGCTGCCAGTCGCGTTCTTTCTCGGTGGCGCGCTTGTCGTGCTGCTTCTTGCCCTTGGCCAGACCTACACGCAGTTTGGCCCGGCCGCTCTTCCAATACAGTTCCAGTGGTACCAGCGTGTAGCCGGAGCGCTCAACGTTGCCGACCAGTTTGTCAATCTCGGCGCGGTTCAGCAGCAGCTTGCGCGCGCGCGTCGGGTCGGTGATGACATGGGTGGAGGCGGAAGACAGGGGCGAGATGTGCGCGCCGATCAGCCAGATCTCCCCTTGACGGATGACCACATAGCCTTCGGCCAGCTGCGCCTTGCCGGCGCGCATCGACTTGACCTCCCAGCCCATGAGCGCGATGCCCGCTTCGTAGCGCTCCTCGATGAAGTAGTCATGGCGCGCGCGGCGATTCTCGGAGATCAGCACGCGCTCGTTTTCCTTGGGGTCTTTGGCCATGCGTTATTATGCGGTATGCGAGAGATCCGACGCTCCGCGCTGGTGCCGGTGTCCCCGCAGCGCATGTTCGAGCTGATCAACGACGTGGAGAGCTATCCGCAGTTCGTGCCCGGTTGCCACGCAGCCGAGGTGCTGGAACGGCAGGAAGATCTGCTGCGGGCGCGGCTCACGGTGGGCAGCGGTGCGCTCCATACCTCCTTCGTCACGCGCAACCGGCTCGAACCACACCGGATCATCCAGATGGATCTGGAGGAAGGGCCCTTCCGCAGCCTGACAGGCCGCTGGACGCTGACGCCGCTCGAGGCCGGTGGCGATCTGACCGGTTGCAGTGTGGAACTGGTGCTGCGCTTCGAGATGAAAGGGGGTCTCACGGGTCTTGCGCTGGGGCCTTTGGTGGAGCGCATGGCAGCATCCCTGGTTGATGCCTTCGTCCTGCGCGCCCGGCAGGAGCGCGCAGGGCAAATCAAGGATGCTGCGCCGAGCTAGGGCGTAGCGGGCGCTGGACCGGCAGCCGGTGGCCCTGCCGGCTTGGTGACCGGCGGTGGTATTACGGCCTTCTTGCCGCCCGGCTCTGCTGCCACGGCCTTCTCGGCCGCACTGGTCTGTTCCTCGTTGGAGACCGGTGCGTCGGAGCGATCCACGTGATCGACCTTGTCATCCTTGAACCACACCGTCAGTCGCTTGCTATCGGTGCCGCTCGGTTTCCGACCGACCTTGATGTAGTAGTAATAGTCCCAACGGTCATTGTTGAAGCCGTTGGGCACCATCGGTGTGCCGAGCAGGAAGCTGACCTGCGGGCGCGTCATGCCCGTCTCGAGCTGCGCCACCTGGTTCGCATCCAGGAAATTGCCCTGCTGTATGGGCATACGGTACAGGCAGCCACCAGACAAGGCCGCAATGCCGAGCAAGGCCAGAGTACCGAGGCGGTTAACGGAACGGGTTCGCATGGTTTCAGCTGTCATTGTAGAATCGGCCATATTACCTGACACACGGGGCCCGCCCAATTGGAAGGCAAGGATCTGCGCAATGCCGGGCTGAAGGTCACGCTGCCCCGGCTGAAAATTCTCGAAATCCTCGAGGGTGGCGGCGCAAGGCACAAGTCGGCGGAAGACATCTACAAGGCGCTGCTCGGTTCCAATGAGGACATCGGGCTGGCCACGGTGTACCGCGTGCTGACCCAGTTCGAGGCTGCGGGCCTGGTGACCCGCCATCACTTCGAGAACGGCATGGCCGTGTTCGAGCTGAACCGGGGCGATCACCATGACCACATCGTGTGTTTGGACTGCGGCAAGGTGGAAGAGTTCGTCGACAGCGGCATCGAGGAACGCCAGCACAGCATTGCCAGCCAGCGTGGCTTCGACATCCACGATCACTCGATGATCCTTTACGGACGTTGCAAGCGCGTGGATTGCCCATCGCGCAAGGCCGCGGGCGCGAAGAAAGTCGGCCAGAACTGAGTAAAGCCGCTCCCGGCGAGCTTCAGCCGGGTGCCTGCGGCGCCACCTGAATGCGTGCGGTATCTCCGGTGTTCCGCGCCGGAGCCGACAGCATTTCGCGTGCATGCGCCAGCGCCTTGTCGGTGATCTGTGCCCCACCCAGCATGCGGGCGATTTCCCTCACGCGCTCCTGACCGGAAAGTTCGGTGAGGCTGGTGCGCGTGGTCTTGCCGTCGGTGAGTTTCAGCACACGCAGATGGTGATGTCCCTGTGCGGCCACCTGGGCCAGATGCGTCACGCACAGCACCTGGCTGCGTGAACCCAGGCCGCGCAGCTGCAGTCCGACCACCTCGGCCACGGCGCCGCCAATGCCGGCATCCACTTCATCGAACACCATGCAGCGACGCTCGTCGGCTGTGCAGGCGACCTGCACGGCCAGCGACAGGCGGGCCAGTTCGCCGCCCGAGGCCACCTTGGCCAGCGGTCGCAGGGGTTGACCGGGATTGGCGGTCACGCGGAATTCGATCAGGTCCAGGCCATGCGGCTGGGGTTCAGCCGAGGCATGCGGCGAGATCTCCACCTGAAAACGTCCGCCATTCATGCCCAGAGTCTGCATGCGTGCGGTGATTTCCTTGCCCAGCGTTGCGGCGGTGGCCGTGCGCGCCTCGGAGAGTTGCCCGGCCTGGTCGCGATACACCTGCAACGCTTCGGTCTGCTGGCGACGCAGGGTGGCGACGTCCTGCTCGGCTGATTCGAGCGCGGTCAGTTCGTTCTGCAGTTCGAGCCGGAACTGCGGCAGATCTCCCACCGGAACGCGGTGCTTGCGCGCCAGCTCTTCCGCAGCGGCCAGCCGTTTTTCAACAGTGGCCTGGCGCGCGGTATCCATGTCCATGCCATCGACATAGCGACCTAGTTCGCGCGCGGCCTCGGTGACCCGGATCGAGGCTTCTTCGAGCAGCGGCAGGATGCCTTCGAGCGCGGAATCGATGCCCAGCAGCGGCTTTAGCGCGGCCTGTGCGCGGGCCAGCTGCGCCTGTGCGGTGTCGCCTTCGCCCTCATAGAGCAGCTGTGCGGCCAGCTGGGTGCCCTCCAGAAGCCGACCGCGATGCCCCAGACGCGTGGCTTCGCTCGCCAGTTCGGCGGCTTCGCCCGTCTTCAGGTCGAGGGCAGACAGCTCGCCGGTCTGGAAGCGCAGCAATTCGAGCCGCGCATCGCGATCGCGCAGCCGGGTCTCGATTTCCAGCTGCCGGTTGAGCAGCGTCAGCCAGGTGGCGTGGGCGATTTCCACCTGCCCGGCGAGATTGTCGAGCCGGCCGTAGCGATCCAGCAGTTCGCGCTGCGCCGCGCTGCGCACCAGCGACTGGAATTCGTGCTGGCCGTGCACATCGAGCAGGGAGCCGACCACATCGCGCAACAACTGCACGGCCACTGATTGGCCATTGAGGTAGGCGCGCGAGCGGCCGTCGGCGGTGATGACGCGCCGGACCAGCAATTCGTCCTCCGCCTCGATGGATTGCTCTTCCAGTATCAGCCGCAGAGGGCGCGGCAATTGACGGATGTCGAAGCTGGCTGCGACCTCGGCCTTGTCGGCGCCGGCACGGATCTGGTCCGCCGCCGCGCGGGCGCCGCAGATCAGCGTCAAAGCATCGACGACGATGGACTTGCCCGCGCCGGTTTCGCCTGTGAGCACGGTGAGGCCGCCAGCGAAATCCAGCTCGAGGTTCTCGACGATGGCCAGGTCCCGGATGTGTAGGTGGGTTAACACGCGCTGTACCTTTGATCAGCGTGATCACGGATGTGTAGGTGGATTAACACGCGCAGTGCCTTAGATCAGCGTTGCAGATCAGCGCCGCCCCGACCCCAGTGCAATTTGGAGCGCAGCAGGCGGAAGTAATCGTAGCCCGGCGGATGCAGCAGTGTGATGCGATGCGCCGCAGGCAGGATATCAAGCTGATCGCCGGGCAGCAGTTCGCCCAGCATCACGCCATCACAGGTAACCTGTGCGCGAGTGTCGAAGCGGTCGTGCAGCACGATTGCGATGGAGCTGCTGCGCGACACCACCACGGGCCGGTCGGCCAGGGTGTGCGGGCAGATGGGTACCACTACCAGCACATCGAGCGTGGGGTCGACGATAGGGCCGCCGCAGGACAACGCGTAGGCCGTCGAGCCGGTGGCGCTGGCCACCACCAGGCCATCGGCGCCGTGGCTGTTGAGGAAGCGGCCATCCACACGTGTCTCGAAATCAAGGATGCGGCCAGTTTCCCACTTGGCCAGCACCACATCGTTGAGCGCCAGCTGCGAGCGGGTTTCTTTGCCGGGGCTGGCGAGTCTGGCTTCCAGCAGCGGGCGGTGATCGGCCTGGCAGCGGCCTTCCAGCGCTGCATCCACGCACTGGTGCATGTCCTGCGGCATTACATCGGTAAGAAAGCCCAGCCGGCCGCGGTTGATGCCCAGCATGGGAATTCCGGAGCCGGCGATCAGCCTTGCGGCATACAGCAGCGAGCCATCGCCGCCAATGACGATGGCCAGCTGCGCCCGCGCAGTGAGTTCGGCGTCGTCGACGGCGGTGGCCAGATCGGCAAAGCCCGCCGCCGCACCGGACTTCTGAATCAGCGTTTTGAGCCCTCGGGCGGCCAGATGCGGCAGCAGCGCCGCCGCGGATTCGCGGACCGTGGTCTCCTCGAATCTTCCCAGTAGCGCGCAGGTGTGGATGGCAGGGGCCATGCGCTGCCAAGTGTACCGGGACACGGCGCCCGGGCCCGTGCGGATTTGCTGGGCCTTTTGCGCAGGAATATGACCGCGGCCAATGCTTGACGGGGGCGGCAGGGCACGGCTAGCGTCCGGCGTGCCAATGAACGGGGAAAAACGAGAGGAATCGCGGCTCAATGATCGCGCCCAGCAGTTGCTGAAGGTGCTGATCGAAAGCTATATCCGCGAGGGTCAGCCGGTGGGCTCACGCAGCCTGTCGCGAGATTCCGGCATGAATCTTTCTTCCGCCACCATCCGCAATGTGATGGCGGACCTGGAAGCCTTCGGTTTCGTCAGCTCGCCCCATACCTCCGCCGGTCGGATTCCCACGCCCAAGGGTTATCGTTTTTTCATCGATACCCTGCTGAAGGTGCAGCCACTCGAGGCGGCTGCAGCCGAGAAGTTGCGGCGTGAATTCGCAGGCAACGAAGATTCGCGTGGGCTGGTCTCAGTGGCCTCCCAGTTGTTGTCGAATGTCACGCAGCTGGCCGGCGTGGTGTCGCTGCATACGCCGCAGGCCGCGTCGCTGACACACATCGAATTCCTGCCGCTGTCGGATCGGCGTGTGCTGGCCATTCTGGTATTCGACAACCGCGACGTGGAAAACCGCGTGGTGCAGCTGGACCGGCAAATCCCGATCGAAGAGCTGCGTCGGACGGCCAACGCACTCAACGAACAATTCCGTGGCCGCACTGTGGAGCAGGTGCGGCAGGATCTGATCGACCAGCTCTCGGAGATGCGCGAAAAGCTCAACCAGGGCATGGTCGATACGATCTCCGTGGCGCAGCAGGTGTTCGTGGATACGCCGCGTCGCGGCGATCTGGAACTTGTAGTAGCGGGCGAGACCAAGCTCATGGGCTTCGCCGAGCTGGGCAGTGTGGAAAAACTGCGGCGACTGTTCGAAGCCTTCAACGAGAAACGCGAGATCCTGCAGATGCTGGACATGAGCCTGCACGGACAGGGCGTGCAGATCTTCATCGGACAGGAATCCGGATATCAGATTCTGGATGACTGCAGCGTGGTGGCGGCGCCCTACAGGTCGGATGACGGTACGGTGGGTGTCATTGGTGTCATCGGCCCCACGCGCATGGCCTATGAACGGGTGATTCCTGTGGTCGATCTCACTGCCCGACTCCTGGGCTCGGCCTTGAATTCCCGGCGTTAGCCCTCACTTTCCCGCCAGTCCTTGTGATCGTGCAGTAGATGGGAGATTAGGAATAATCCCTATCTACTTGTTTTATGGAGATTAAATGACCGAACCCCAGATGGATCAGCCGACCCCGGAAGGCGTGGGAGCCATGGACCCCGAACTGGCGAGCCTGCAGGCGGAGCTGGAAGAGGCACGTGCCCAAGCGGCACAGCAGCGCGATCTGGTGGTCCGCGCCGCTGCCGAACTGGACAACATCCGCAAGCGCACCGCGCGTGACGTGGAGCAGGCACATCGCTTCGCGCTGGAAAAATTCGTGCAGGAATTGCTGCCCGTGGTCGACAGCCTGGAAATGGCCGGGATCAATGCTGGCAAGGCGGATGCGGCGAGCCTGGCCGCGGGCCAGCAAGCCACACTGAAGCTGCTGCTCAAGGCGCTGGAGAAATTCGCCGTGGTCAGCGTGGATCCGCAGGGCGCGCCCTTCGATCCGCAGCGGCACGAGGCGATAGTGATGCAGGAATCCACCACTGCCGAACCGCAATCCGTATTGCAGGTGGTGCAGCGGGGCTATGAACTCAACGGACGCCTGCTCCGGCCGGCCCGGGTGATCGTGGCAAAAGCGCCGGAACGTACTTGAACTGACTGCAACAATTCCCAGATACGGAACATCCAGCCCACGCGGGCCAATTTTCTTGAAGGTAAACGGATATGGCGAAAATCATCGGCATCGACCTGGGAACGACCAACTCCTGCGTCGCCATCATGGAAGGCGGCAAGCCGCGCGTGATCGAGAACAGCGAGGGTGACCGCACCACGCCATCGATCGTCGCGTTCACGAAGGACGATGAGGTGGTGGTGGGCCAGTCGGCCAAGCGCCAGGCAGTCACCAATCCGAAGAACACGCTGTTCGCGGTGAAGCGCCTCATCGGTCGCAAGTTCAAGGACGAGGTGGTGCAGAAGGACATCAACATGGTGCCCTACAAGATCGTGGCTGCCGACAATGGCGATGCCTGGGTCGACGTGCAGGGCAAGAACATGGCGCCGCCGGAAATCTCCGCGCGCGTGCTGGCCAAGATGAAGAAGACCGCCGAGGACTATCTCGGCGAGCCGGTCACCGAAGCCGTCATCACCGTTCCAGCCTATTTCAATGATTCGCAGCGCCAGGCCACCAAGGATGCCGGCCGCATCGCGGGCCTGGATGTGAAGCGCATCATCAACGAGCCCACCGCGGCCGCGCTGGCCTATGGCCTCGACAAGTCCGGTGGTGACCGCAAGATCGCGGTGTACGACCTGGGTGGCGGCACGTTCGACGTGTCGATCATCGAGATCGCCGAAGTCGACGGTGAGCGCCAGTTCGAAGTGCTGTCCACGAATGGTGACACCTTCCTGGGCGGCGAAGACTTCGACCTGCGAATCATCAATTTCCTCGCGGAAGAATTCCTCAAGGAGTCTGGCGTCGACGTGCGCAAAGACCCGCTGGCCGTCCAGCGCCTCAAGGAAGCCGCCGAGAAGACCAAGATCGAGCTGTCTTCCAGCCAGCAGACCGACGTGAACCTGCCGTACATCACGGCCGACGCGTCCGGTCCCAAGCATCTCAACATCAAGCTGACGCGCGCCAAGCTGGAGAGCCTGGTCGAGGACCTGGTCAAGAAGACCATCGAGCCCTGCCGCACGGCGCTCAAGGATGCCGGCCTGGGGACGCAGGACATCGCCGAGGTCATCCTCGTTGGTGGCCAGACGCGCATGCCGCTGGTGCAGAAGTACGTGAAGGACTTCTTCGGCAAGGAGCCGCGCAAGGATGTGAACCCGGATGAGGCGGTCGCCGTGGGCGCCGCGATCCAGGCGGGCGTGCTCGCGGGCGACGTCAAGGACGTGCTGCTGCTCGACGTGACGCCGCTGTCTCTCGGTATCGAGACCGAAGGCGCCG
>DATNCK010000295.1:0-2903 GCA_035571575.1 Steroidobacteraceae bacterium
TGCTGCGCGCAGGCGCGTTGTGCTGCGACATCCGCATTGGCCGCCGGATAACAGCTGAACAGGCGCGCGCGGCTGGGCGACATCGACACGCCATCGATGCGGAACGGACCGCGGATCTCGAAGGAGTTCACGCGCAGGATGCGATCCTGGCCGCCCAGTGGATCGATGCTATGCAGCCGGCTGTCGGTTTCCGCCAGCGTACGTTCGACGAAGGTCACCGCAACCTTTCGCTGTCCGGCTCTGGCGAAGAAACGCACATCCTTCAGCCGCTTGTTGATGGCATCGACCGCCGGATCCTGCTTCTGGTCGATGTCGCGGTTGTCACGCTCTCCGCCAATGGTGGTGCGGAAGAACTCCTTGCCATCGAGCAGGGCCACCAGCGTGTTCTCGTGCTCCACACCGCTGGCCGCAAGACCCCGCGCCAGATCGCCCACCGTCAGCGCATATTCGCCATCGGCCGGAAAGAAATGCTCGACCACGAAACCGCCGCGCGTGCCGAAGGGCAGTCCATCGCGATGTCGCCGCTGCGGACCCGCACCGGTGGCAAAGTAGTTGGTGCCCACGGCCAGCGAGCTGCTGTTGCCCAGTGCCAGCGTGGCCACGGTCTGCGCCGCGGCCACGTACTGGTCCATGAACGAAGGCGATACCTGCAGGCTGGCGGCGATATTGTCGAAGCCGTCGTGCTCGTCATCACGCGGCAGCAGCGTGGCCGCGTCGATATCCACGCCGAGCAGATCGCGCACGGAGTTGGCGTACTCACGCCGGTTCAGCCGATGCAGGCCGACGCGCCCGGGCGCCACGCGCTGGCCGGCCGCGGCATCCAGTGTGGTTTCGAGCCAGTTGATCAGGCCCTTCGCCTCGGCGTCGCTGGGTCGATCCTTGCCGGGCGGGGGCATCAGGCGGCCGCGCATCTTGCGGATGGTGGCTTCCCAGGATCTGGCGTCCGCCGGCGCGTCATCGCGCGACAGCGCCTCGAAGGCGAGACCCCCCGCCCAGTCATCGGTGTTGTGGCAGCCGAAGCAGTATTTCTGCAGCGTGTCCCAGTGCGAGGCGGGCACGGCCTGGCCATTGGCGACGCCCACCGCGCCCATCATGAACAGAGTCGATGCTGTGACGAACCGCCTGATGACCCTGCCCCCGTTGCGCATGGTGCGCGGAATTTTCCTAGAGCTTGATGCGACCGCCCCCGCCGGGGCCGCCCAGTCCGCCACCCAGGCCGCCGCCGGCCTCTGGCACCACGATGCGCGATTGCTGTTCGCGGCGCATTTCCCGCGCCTCTTCGATGGCCTGGTTCAGTGCTTCCTGAACGGCAGCGGGAAATTTCGCGATCGCATCCTCGAGGCTGGCCGCTTCCATCTCGAAGCCCAGTGGCAGCACGCCACCAGGTGTGAGAAGTTGGGTCTGTCCGCTGTACAACACCGTGCGCGAGGGATCAGGCTCGCCGCTGACGAGCACGGGCACCAGGCGCCGGATGGTGCCGGCCGTACGGTCGGTGAATACCTCTTCCTGGTAGAGGCTGGCCGCGTCAAAGCGGATCTCTGGCAGTTGGTTCTCGTTGCTCATGCCTTAGTTTACCCCGAGCGCCTGACGCAGCGGTGCCAGCATGGGCAGGTCGGCTTCCAGCAGGTCGTATTGATGCAGGCCGTCGAGGCTGACCCAGCACAGAGCCTGGCCATCCAGTCCCCGGGGCTCGCCGTCGAAGGTCGCCACCAGCCACAGCTCGATTTCCACGCGGCCGTCGGCATAGTCGTGGCTGAACACACCGAGTGGACGCGCCGCCCGCACCTCGACGCCCAGTTCCTCGCGCAGTTCGCGCGCCATGGCATCGGCGGATGTCTCACCCGGTTCGATCTTTCCGCCTGGAAACTCCCAGCGCCCTTGCTGCCACTTGCCCGCCGGCCGCTGTGCAATCAGCACCTCGGCTACGGCTGGTGTCGCGCGGCGAACCAGTACCGCAGCAACTACGCGGAGAGCGACCCGTGGCACTGCTTGTACTTGCGCCCGGAGCCACAGGGACAGGGTTCGTTGCGGCCCACCTTGGGCACATCCCGCACGAAGGGCGCTGGCGACTGCGCGCCTTTGACCGGCTGGCCGAGACCGGGCAATGTGCCGGCCGGCTGTTCGGGCTCGGATTCTTCGGCGGTCTGCAGTACCGACTGGGCCTCGGCATGCTGCGCCTGCAGCTGCCGCATCAGGCGCTCGCGCTGCTCAGCCTGCTCACGCTCCGCCTGCGCCTCATCGCGCACTTCGACGCGGGAGAGCACCGAAGCCGCGTCGTGCTTCACGCGATCCAGCATGCTGCTGAACAGGCCGAAGGCCTCGCGCTTGAATTCGTAGCGATAGTCCTTCTGCGCATAGCCGCGCAGGTGAATGCCCTGCCGCAGATAGTCCATGGCCGCCAGATGTTCGCGCCAGTGCTGGTCGAGATTGCGCAGCACCACCTCGCGTTCGATCTGCCGCATCAGTGGCTCGCCGATGCGCGCCACCTTCTGCTCGTACTGGGCATCGACTGCGGCCACTGTCCGGCTGCGGAAGGTGTTTTCGTCCAGCTCCTGGTTTTCGGCAATCCAGCCCTTCGCATCGACGTGCGTACTGAAATCGCGCTGCAGGGCCTCGGTCAGGCCATCCAGGTCCCAGTCGGCCGGCGCCGACTGCGGCGGCACGAACTGCTCGATCAATGCCTTCACCGCATCTTCGCGCATGGAGGCCACTGCACCGGAGAGATCGGTGGCGCCGAGGATGCCGGTGCGCTGCTGGTACACCACCTTGCGCTGGTCATTGGCGACGTCGTCGAAGGTGAGCAGCTGCTTGCGGATGTCGAAGTTGTGCGCCTCGACCTTGCGCTGCGCGCGCTCGATCTGTTTCGAGAGCATGCGGCTCTCGATGACCTCGCCTTCCTTCAT
>DATNCK010000296.1:0-12195 GCA_035571575.1 Steroidobacteraceae bacterium
CGCCGCGAGTAGAAGCCTTCGGCGAAGGCCGTGAATCCCGCGCCCAGTTCCTGCTCGGTGGAAGCCATGAGGCTGGTGCGCTCGAGGCGCGGGATGATGTCGCCGCGGACCAGGTTGTCGCAGAGATTGCGCGTGTTCGCCGTGAACTGGGCAGGCGTGAGCCCGCGGCCGGTGGATCCCCATGGAATGGCGTAGGGCGTGGTTCCGACCAGGATGGTGCCGGGGGCGCATTGCTGTGAACGAAAATCCGATCCGCCTGCAGCGCGCAGGTCCGAAGTGTAGAAATCCCGGCTGAAACCGCGCAGGGCTGAATGCTGATTGCGCTCGATGGCCACCATGGCGTGGCCGCTGCCCCAACTCGTGCCGAACAGCTGGCTCAACGACCAGTCGGTGTAATCGTCCGCGGCGCCGAAACGCAGCGCCGATTCGGCGCCGGTGAATTGCCGGCGCGGTATCAGGTTCAGCACGCCGGTGACGGCGTCGGATCCGTAGATCGCCGAGCCGCCATCGGCGACCAGCTCCACGCGCTCCAATGCGATGGAAGGGATCACCGAGATGTCGGTGATCTGTCCCTGTGTGCCCGCGGGTGGCATGCGGCGTCCGCCGAACAGCACCAGCGTGGCGTTGGAGCCGATGCCGCGCAGGTTGATCGAGACGCCGCGGGTGACATTGGCTGCGCCGTTCTGCGCGGCCGAGGCTGTTTCGGATGCGCCCAGTCCGACCACCAGAGGCAGGTCGCGGATGAGTTCGCTGGTGCTGGATGCGCCTGATTCTTCGATGGCGCTGCGGTCCAGTGATATCACGGGCGATCCAACAGGTGCGACGCCGCGGATGCGACTGCCCGTGACGACGACCTCGGCCAGCGCATCATCGCTGGCGCGCGCGCCTGCCGCCGGCTCTGCCGCCGCAGCGGCTGCCGTCACCACTATGGAAGTGAGACCTGCCAAACCTGTCGCAAGACGCACGATCTTGGTCGCAGCTGTCATGAGATCCCTCCTGGATAGGGCGTGCACTCTGCGCCCGAGCGGCGGATTCATGCAAGCGCTTGCAAAGGACGAGGAGGTTGAGCCGTAATAGTCGGCAATGAGCTAAAGAGTGGTGACTTTCATGAATCGCAGACCATTCCTGGCACTGATTGCGCACGCGTGCCGCGCCAGTCTGGTGTTCCTGCCAGCCAGTGTATTTGCCGCAGTTGTGGGATCAGCCTCAGGCACCGGACCGTTGCCAGCCGTCGCCGAAGCGGTGGATTCACTGCCCGGCCACACGTTGTATCACCCCGTGAAGTTGCCAAAAGATCCGCTGCCCTTGTTCGTCTGGGGCAATGGCGCGTGTCGTGACAATGGACTGCAGCATGGCGCATTCCTGCGCCAGATCGCGTCCCAAGGCTACATCGTCATCGCACTGGGCAAGCCACGCGAGGAGCGTCCGCTGGAGCCTGCCACCGCGATCACGGTGGCACCGCCGCTGGTACAGCCATTGGCGCCCGGTGCGGCCGATGCGCCGGCGCGCAACACGCCCGATGAAACCCAGCCACAGCAGATGCTGGAAGGCATCGACTGGGCCACGCGCGAGAATGCGCGCCAGGGCAGTGTGCTGAACGGCCATATCGACCTGACACGCATCGCTGTGGGCGGGCACAGCTGTGGCGGCCTGCAGGCGCTCTCCGCCTCAAGCGATCCACGCATCAAGACCACTCTGGTGATCAACAGCGGCATCTACGTGCGACGTGATGGTGCCAGGACCGGTGTGGTCATCGACAAGTCGCAGCTGAGGCGGCTGCACGGCCCGATGCTGTACCTGGCTGGCGGCCCGTCAGACATCGCGCATCCGAATGCCAGCGACGATGTGTCGCGCATCGAGCAGGTGCCGGTGTTCTTCGGTGAATTGCCCGTGGGGCACGGCGGAACATTCTGGACCGAGCGCGATGGTGGCGACTGGGCACGTGTGGCCTCGCGCTGGCTGGACTGGAACCTGAAGGGCGACGCGGATGCGAGCTGGGACTTTGCCGGTCCCGCGTGCAGGCTGTGCACCGAGAGACGCTGGACCGTCATACAGAAGCATCTTCCGGCACCCACAGGTCCCTTCCGGCAGTCACTGTACGTGCCGGTGCGCGATGGCACCTTGCTGGCGATGAATTTGTATCGGCCGGCGCGTGATGGTGTGCCGTTGGCAACCGGACTGCCGGCGATTTTTTCGTTCACGCCTTATCGCGCGCGGTATTTCGATGCCAACGGCCGGATCGTCGAGATGGGGCAGCTGTCAGGCGGTGTGGCGAACGCGCTGTTCGATGCGGGTTATGCGATCGCAGTGGCCGATATTCGCGGCAAGGGCGCCTCGTTCGGGGCACGCCGTGGATTCCAGGATCGCACCGAGGCCTACGATGGCTATGACCTCGTCCAATGGCTGGCTGCGCAGCCATGGTCAGATGGAAAGGTGGGCATGTACGGCTGCTCGTATCTGGGCGGTACCACCGTACATGTGGCCTCCACTGCGCCGCCGGCTCTGCGCGCCATCTTCAGTGGCGCCACGGATCTCGACAAATACTATTTCGTGCGCAATGGCGGCATCACCGCGCAATTCAACACGCGTCCGGATGAACCACTCAGCGATGACATGGCCAGCTTGCCTCTGGATGCGGACCGCGATGGCGCGCTGCGCACCATGGCGGTTGAACAGCATGCACGCAATACGCCGATGGCTGCGCTGTGGTACGGCATGCAGTTTCGCGACAGCGTCTCGACGCTCACCGGCAACCGCTTCTGGCAGGAGGCAGGTCCCTACACCTACCTCGACACGTTGCGCCGCTCCGGCATTGCCACGTACTACTGGGGCAATTTCGAGGATGAGCCCACCGCGCAGGTGGTTCTCGCCGCGGAAAACCTCGGCAGCCGTCTGCTGCTCGGACCCGGATCGCACTGCGTGCCTCCACCCGGGTTCGACCTGCCGGCCGAAGTGAAGGGATATTTCAACTCCACGCTGAAGGGTGTGCAGCCGGCAACGCCTCCGGCTCGGGTCACATGGTGGCTGGATGAAGGCGGCGGTCACGGCAGCTGGCAACGGGACTCGCGCTGGCCCGGCGTGAAGGCCACCGTGCAGAAGCTGTACCTTGCTCCGCAAGCCGCCGCCGGCACGGGAAACCTCACTTTGCAGACGCAGCCGGCGCGCAAGGCGCAGCCGAACTTCCGGGTCAACTACGACGTGGGATCGGCCGAGTACTTTGCGTTCTGGATCAACTCGCAGCATGGCAAGGGATTGAGCTTCGCGCTGCCGCCCGTGAATGCGCCGCAGCGCCTCGTGGGTTTTCCCGTGGTGCATCTGCGCGTGGCCTCGGACCGTCCGGAGCCGTTGTTGTTTGTCTATCTGGAGCAGCTGATGCCTGACGGCAAGGCTCAGGTGCTCGCCTTCGGTCGCCAGGCGGCGGCCATGCGCAAGACTGGAAAGGCGCCCTATGACACGCTCGGCCTGCCATGGATGACAGGACTGAATGCGGACTTCGCGCCGCTGTCGGCCGGCAAGCCCGTCGACGTGGACTTGGCGCTGACCGCGGTTTCCCGCGTGGTGCCGGCCGGTGCCCGACTGCGCCTGGTCATCACGGGTGCGGATCCGCGGCAGCGCAACCTGTCCGAGCTGAAGCTCGACCCGCCGCCCGCCATAACCGTGGAGACCGGCGGCCCAGGGGGCTCCTGGGTGGAGTTGCCGCTGCAGGACCAGCCGGGCTCGTAACTGCACTTGCCCCCGCCGCTCAAGATCCGCTAAATTATTGTTGACAATTTTGTCAACAATAAGCGCGGACCAACATCCGCAGCGGGGGATCGTTCATGAACGGCAATGCTGTGTCGCTGTCTGTATGTCGGGTTCTCGCAAGCGCCGGTTTGATGGCCGTGTGCGCGGTGCCGCTGTTCGCGGCTGAGGCCGCCGACAGCGAGCTCAGCGAAGTCGTCGTGACCGGCAGCCGCGTGCGTGGCGCCCAGCCGGTGGGCTCGGCGGTCATCGCGCTGGATCGCGTGGCGCTGGCTGATGCCGGTCAGGTGACCGTCGATCGCATCATCAAGGAACTGCCGCAGAATTTCGACCTGGGTGTCAGCGAGAACTCGCGTGGCCAATCTGGCGGTGCGGGCAACATCGTCTACGGCAACTCCGTGAACCTTCGCGGTGTCGGGCCCTACGCCACGCTGATCATGGTCGATGGTCATCGCGTCACCAACAACTCCCGCAGCACCGATCCTTCCATCCTGCCGACGCTGGCCGTCGGCCGAGTCGAAGTGGTGGCTGATGGCGCCTCGGCCATTTACGGATCGGATGCCGTCGCTGGCGTGGTGAACCTCATCCCGCGTCGCGATCTGGACGGTGTGGAAGTGTTCGGTCGCGCCGGTTTCGCCGATGCGGGCAGTTTCTCCGAATCCGTCGTGGGTGCGGCCTTCGGCAAGGTGTGGAGCGGCGGCCAGGCAATGCTGGCCTACGAGCATGTCGATCGCGACAACCTGTCGGGCGACGATCGCAGCTTCTTCCGTGGCGACCAACGCGACTCGGGTGGTCGTGACTACCGCACTACGCGCTGCAGTCCTGGCACGCTGGTGATCGGCACGACCACGTATGCGATACCGGCTGGCGGACTCACCACGGCGAATGCCGGCACCCCTGCCGCCGGCGGCGCCAACCGCTGTGACGAGCTGACGGGGCAGGACCTCATCCCCCAGCAGAAATACGATTCGGTGGCGATGACTGCCTCGCAGGATGTCGCTCCCTGGCTCACGCTGTTCGCGGACGGCTACTACAGCGAGCGCAGCTTCTATCGCCGGTCGGCCTATACCAGCGCGCGGCTTACCGTTCCGCAGACCAATGCCTGGTTCGTCGTGCCGACTGGAGTTACGCCTCCGGTGTGCCCTACAACGGTAACGGGCGTACCGGCTGGCACGCGCTGCATTTCGGTCGACTACAACTTTGTCGGTGATGTGCCGAGCAATGACACCTGGGGCGGGGCGAAGAACTGGCAGTTCACTCCAGGCGCGCGGATCAAGCTCCCGCATGACTGGCAGGTGGAAGCGCTGTTCGGCTACGGCAAGACACGCGACAACTCCGTCAGCTATCTCGGGACCAATAACGCGGCCCTGAACGCCGCACTGGCCAGCTCCAGTACGGCTACTGCATTCGACCCTTTCGGACTGCACCGTACTTCGGCCACCGTGCTGGCTGGAATCGCCGACCAGATTTTCCTCGCACCTACCAACAGTGATTTCAAGGGCTACGAAGTGCGTGTGAACGGTTCGCTGTTCAAGCTGCCCGGTGGCGATGTGGCGCTGGCCGCCGGCTACGAACGACAGGACAACGACGTCGCGCTGGGTTCTGCGCGCGGTGGTCCGACCACGCCGCTGTCCTGGCGCTACTTCGGGCGCACGGTGGATTCGGGTTATGCCGAGTTGCAGATCCCCATTGTCGGCGCTGAAAACGCGCGCCCCGGCATCCAGCGCCTGACGCTGGACGCGGCGCTGCGTTACGACGACTACAGCGATGTCGGCGACACCACCAACGAGAAATTCGGCGTGACCTGGCGACCAGTGGACAGCCTCGCGCTGCGTGCCAGCTATGGCACCTCGTTCCGCGCGCCGTTGATCTCGCAGATCTACGGCAACAGCAACAACCTGTTCGTGCAGAGCTACCAGAATCCGGCGGGTGGTGCGGCGATCACCGGCGTGGCTCTTTCGGGCGCCAATCCGGATCTGAAGCCCGAGACAGCCACCACGTGGTCCACCGGCTTTGACTGGGACATCACCGACGATCTGAAGACCAGCCTTACGTACTTCAACATCGACTACCGCGGCCAGGTCGACAGCTACCTCTCCAATCTGGCCATCCTCGCGCGCGAGTCGGATTTTGCAGGCACCGGAATCATCCTGCGCGGCACAGCCGCTGCGACCCGCGTGCAGCAGTTGATCAGCCAGGGCGTGGTTGTAGTAGGCGCGCTGCCCGGCGGCAGCGCTGCGAACGTCACGCTGTTCGTGGACGGCCGCAGTCAGAACCTCAGTGTCTCGAAGATGAAGGGCCTGGACCTGGCCTCGAGCTACCGCCTGCAAACGGGCAACTACGGCACCTTCACGTTCTCACTCAGCGGTACTTACATGACTGCCTTCGATGTGGCGATCACATCAACCGCGGCGCCAGCGGATCGCCTGAACACGATCTTCAACCCCCTGCGTCTGAAAATGCGCGGTGGAGTGAACTGGAACATGGGGCCATGGCGCGCCTCGGCGATGGTGACCCGCGTGCAGGGATACCAGAACAACGCCGTGACGCCAGTGGAATCCGTGGGTGCCTACGATCCCGTGGATCTCACCCTCAACCGCGACCTGAGTGACCTGGGCGGTGGCGCGCTGACCAAGGATCTGGACCTGGGCATCGAGATCCGCAATGCCTTCAATGAGGCCCCGCCCTATGTGAATCTCGCGCCGAGCGGCAATGGCAGTGGTGGATACGACGCCACCAGTTCCAATCCGATCGGCCGGCTATTTGCCATCAGCCTGCGCAAGAAGTGGTGACGGCGCGGATTCGCACCCCGCAGTTCTGCTTCAGGCGTCGAAATGCGTATTGAGCTCGATCAGGGCGTCGAGTCCATTGCGGATGTGCGCGCGCATCGCCTCTTCCGCGGCGTCGGCCCGGCCATCGACAATGGCGGCCGTGATCAGCCGGTGGTCGGCGTTGGCCGAGGCAATGCGCTGCGCGGTGTAGAAGCTGGCGAACAGCAGCCGATAGATGGGAACGGTCAGGCGCTTCAGGAACTGGGCGATGTATTCATTGCCCGAACCGGCGATGATGAGTCCATGCCAGGTCTGGTTGAGACGCGCGAAACGATCGTGATTGCCCGCGTGTTCGCCGTCATTGAGCTCCTGCTGCACGGCGTGCAGCCGGGCACGCAGCGCGGCGTCCGCCCGTACCGCGCATTCGCGCGCCGCCAAGCCCTCCAGCGCCATGCGCGCTTCGTAGATCTGGCGCACTTCGTCCCGTCCCAGCTTCTTCACCGAAGCGCCGCGGAATTCCTCGATGGTGAGCAGACCCTCGGACTCCAGACGCCGCAGCGCCTCGCGGACCTTGCCGCGGCTGGCGCCAGTGGCCTCGACGATATCCGCCTCGACCAGCCGCTGACCCGGAACCAGCCCGCCATGCCGGATACGCTCGCGCACCCAGTCCACCACCTGCACAGTGCCTGCGGCGCCTCGCGCCGCCGGCTTCGCAGCAGCCCTGCGGGCTGTGGTCGGACGGCGGGTGCGACGGACGGGTTTGGTTGAGCTGCGGGCCATGGCGGGTGAAATGATCGAGCAAACGCAGGTGTTCGTGCAATCACCTGATTCGCTGACCCTGCTGTTGACAGGCGACATCGTGCTGGATGTGGAGGGTGCGGATCACTGGTTATCGGGTATCGCGCCGGCACTTCGCGCCGCGGATCTGGCGATCGGACACCTCGAGGTGCCGCACACGCGGCGAGGTTCGGAACTGCAGGGCGACGTGCCGGCCCCCGGCGCCGATCCTGCGAACCTCGATGCGTTGGCGCGCTCAGGCATCGGCGCAGTATCCCTGGCAGGGAACCACATCGCGGATTGCGGCGCCGAGGGCATCGCCGATACGGTGGCATCGCTGGATCGTCTGGGCATCGTGCACACGGGCGCGGGCGCGAATCTGCAGGCCGCGGCCCATGCAGCGCATCTCGACAGAAAGGGCCGCCGGATCACGCTTCTCAGTTACAACTGTGTCGGCCCCGAGGCGGGCTGGGCGGATGCGCAGCGCGCCGGCTGCAATTACCTGCGCATGCACAGCATGGATGGACGACCGGTTGCGCCCAACACGCCGCTGCTAGCGCCCACCGCAGAAGCGCTGGCGCGGCTGCGCGAGGATATCGCCGCCGTGCGCGATGCCGATCTGGTAGTGGTCGCGCTCCACAAAGGTATCGTTCATACGCCGGCGGTGCTGGCGCCGTATGAGCGGCCGCTGGCCGAGGCCGCGCTGGAAGCCGGCGCCGATGTGGTCGTCGGGCACCATGCGCACATCCTGCGTGGAGTGGAGCTACATAAAGGGCGCGCTCTGTTCCATGGCCTCGGAAATGGGTGCGTGGTGACGCGTGCGCTCAGTCCCTCGCAGGATCATCCGGCGCGCGCGGCGTGGGCCAGGAAGCGGCGCGAACTGTTCGGATTCGAACCCGATCCCCGCTACGAACTGGCGCCATTTCATCCGCAGGCGGTGCATGCCGCACTGGGTGTCGTGAAACTCGACGCCGATGGCCAGTTGCGCATGGGAGTGATCCCCGTGCACGTGGAGCCGCCGGGCCGCCCGGTATGCGTGAACGACGTGCGCGCGGCCGACATCGTGAACTACCTGGATCGCATCGGTGAGGCCGCCGGTCTGCCTCCACTACAATGGCGCCGCGAAGGCGAGTGGCTGTGGATGTGCACATGAAGTCCCTGCGAAATGCATTGGTGTGGGTAGCAGGTGGAGCGCTGCTGTTGGCCATGCTGGTCGACACCACGGCAATGCTCGGGCGACAGCTGCACCTGCCACTGCTCGGCGCGATAGAGATCGTACAGGCCGCCGTGCTGTTCGGGGCCGCCGGCGCACTGCTGCTGGCGGCGCTGGAGCACTCGCATGCGCGGGTGCATCTGCTGCTGAACCGGTTGCCCGACCACTGGCGCAACGGGCTGGCATGGTTTCACGCAGCCTGCTCCGTGGTGCTCTACGCGGGTCTTCTTGGCGGTTCCGCCTGGCTCGCTGCCGATCTATGGAACGGCCATGAGCACAGCGAGCTGGTGCACATTCCCTACCGTCCACTGCGCATTGCCGTGGTGCTGACTCTGCTGGTGCTCCTGGGGCATGCAGCGTCACGTTTCGGCAGGAGAACACGATCGTGAGCGGCGCCACCGTGGGCTCACTGGGTCTCATCGTGCTGCTGCTGTTGCTGCTCATCGGCACGCCGATCGGGGTGGCACTGGGGCTGGTGGGGCTCGTGGGACTCACCTTTACCCTCGGCCTGGAGCCGGCGCTGATCAAATCGGCCGTGCTCATGTTCGAGACCATGACCCGCTACGAACTCGGTACGCTGCCGCTGTTCATCCTGATGGCACACCTGTGCTTTGCCGCGGACGCCAGCCGCGATTTCTTCAACGTGGCCGCGCGGTTTCTCGGGCACCGCCGCGGTGGGCTCGCCTATGCCTCGATAGCCGGTTGCGCAGGATTCGGCTCCATCAATGGCTCGAGTCTGGCCACGACTGCAACCATCGGTCTCGTCGCCGTGCCGGAGATGCGAAGCCGCGGGTACTCCGACGCACTGGCCACAGGATCGGTGGCGGCCGGTGGAACGTTGGGGCAGATGATTCCACCGTCGGGCGCGCTCATCGTCTACGGCATCATCTCCGAGCAATCGATCGGCTCGTTGTTCAAGGCAGCGCTGGTGCCGGGGATCACGCAGATGCTGAGCTACATGCTCGTCATCGCATTGTTGGTCACCTGGCGGCCGGGAATCGCGCCCAGCCTGCCGCGCTCGAGCTGGCCGGAACGGATGGCAGCGCTGCGTCGCATGCTGGATATCGGGCTGCTGGTGCTGGTGGTCACGGGTGGCATCGTGATCGGATGGGTGACGCCATCCGAGGCCGCAGCGGTGGGGGCTGCAGGAGCCTGTCTCATCTGTCTGTTCCGCAGGAGGCTGAATCTCACCACGCTGCATCGAGCACTGGCTGACACCCTCAAGACCAGCGGGCTCATCTATCTGGTGATCATCGGTGCGCTGCTGTTTGCGGCATTCATCAGCGTCACCGGGATCACGGAAGCGATCAGTCATGGCATCGCGGATCTCGGATTCGGACCGGTGGGCACCATGCTGCTGGTGGCGCTGTTCCTGCTGGTTGTCGGCTCGGTTCTGGATGGTCTCGCGCTCATGCTGCTGACCACGCCCATCCTGCTGCCGGTGGTGGCGGATCTCGGACTCTCGCCGGTCTGGTTCGGGATCTTTCTGGTCCGTGCCATGGAGATCGGCTTCGTGCATCCACCGATGGGCATGAACCTGTACGTCATACAAGGCGTGGCACCGGACGTGCCGCTGTCACGCGTTTTCAAAGGCGTGCTGCCGTTCCTCATGGCGGACCTGGTGCATCTGGTCCTGCTGGTGGTGTTTCCAGTCATTGCGATGGGTCTGCTTCGATGGATGGGGCCATGAATACGTCAGCACAGAATTCCGTAGCACTGCGATTGGCGGAGCCGCTGCGCGGTCTGCAGGATGGTCTGGGGTTCGTCGGCCCAGACATTCCGATGGATCTGCTGCTGGCCAGTGGCCGTCCGTTCACCCACCTGCCCTGGGTGGCGGACGCCGCTACACCCTGGGCGGATCAATGGCTGGAATCAGGATTCCCGGGATGGGCGCGGTCGATTCTCGAGCAATGGCATGCCGGTGCCTTCGACGCGCTGCACGCCGTGGTGTTCTCGCGCTCCGACGACGCCAGCCAGCGACTGTTCTATTACGTGCGCGAGCTGCAGCAGCGCAGGCTGTTGCGTGGTCCGCGGATCCTGATCTTCGATCTTGCGCTGATTCCACGCGAGGCAAGCCTTGCGCATTCAGTGGCCATCATCGAATCGCTGGCGCAATCGCTGGATATAAAAGAGGATGACCTGCGCCAGGGCGTGAAGCGGGCCGACGCTCTGCGCCTTGCGCTGCGCAACCTTCAGCAGCGGCGCGAGGGCGGTGCGTTTTTCGAACGTGTGGCGCGCGCGGCGCTGTGGAGCAATCCGTCTGAATGGATAGGTGAGCTGAAGATTCCAGCTGCCGCCACTGCGCGTCGCCTGCTGCTGGCAGGCAGCGTGCCTGCGGACGACAGGCTGCATCTCGCTGCGGAACGCGCGGGTGCCAGCATCGTTGATGAGACGCATGTGTATTCATTGCGGCGCCTCGGGATGCCGCTCGCCGAACCCGATTCATCGGTCGCTCGTCACATCGCGCGCCAGCTCATCGGCTGTGCCAGTGGTCCGCGCGCCTTCCTCGATCGCGCTGCCTGGATCGTGCAGAGAGCGCGTGACGCGCGCGCCGCCGCGGTCATCGTCTGGCTGACGCGGGAAGACGAGGGACTGGCATGGCATGTGCCAGCCATGCGTGCGGCGTTGGATGCCGCCGGATTGCCCGTGCTGCTGCTGCCCGCGGCAAGCTGGCGCGCGGATGACGGAGTGCTCGACCGCATTGCCGCCTTCAGTGAAGGCAGGGTGTCGTGAGTCCGCTCTCCGGCAGACAAGTGCTCGCCCTCGGCGACATGGCCGATCGCCCGCTGTGCCGCTTTCTGGCTTCATTGGGCGCCGAAGTGCAGAGGGGCGAGGCGGATGCGGCCCACATCGCGGCGGCGGACTTCCTCGTCGAGCCGTGGGGGCTGGAGCGTCTGCAGGACCGTGGCGTCTCCCGTTCGCAGGTCGAGCAATGGAATCCTGCAATCGTGCATGTGTCGGTCAGCTCATTCGGCAGTGGCAATGCGCGTTCGCGCTGGCAGGGCGGCGAACTCGTGGCATCCGCGATGGGCGGCGCACTGCGGCTCACGGGTGAACCCGACCGGGCACCGGTGAAGGAGGCACTCGATGCCTGCACATTCCACGCGGAAATGGCAGCGGCGGCCGGCGCCATGGCGGCGCACTATGCGCGCGGCACGCACGGCCGCGGCCAGCACGTGGATGTCTCCATCCAGGAAGTGGCTTTCAGCCGCAATGTGAATGGCGTGCTGGTCTGGCAGTTCGATCGCCGCAAACTGCATCGGGTCGGTGGAGCCCTGAACTATGGCCGCGCCACTGTTCGCTGCATCTGGGCGCTGGCCGATGGTTGGTGTTTTCACACCTTGATGACGGGTCGCTTCGGCGCTCCGGCCAATCAGGGATTGTCGGATTGGATGGACGAGACGGGCGTTGACAATCCTCTGCGCGGTGTGGACTGGCTGCGTTACAACCGTTCCACTCTCGATCCGGATACACGAGCCATCTGGGAAGCCTCGATTGCGGCTTTCTTCCGAACCCGCACCTGCGAACAGATCCGCGGCGAGGGACGACGCCGCGGAATCAATGCCTGCGTGGTCGAGTCTCCGGAAAGCGTGCTGGACGATCCGCATCTGGCGGCGCGCGAATTCTGGAGCAGTGAGGGCGGTGTGCGGGAGCCGGCGCGGTTCGCGCGACTGGTCGATGGGCCAGGTGCAC
>DATNCK010000297.1:0-5192 GCA_035571575.1 Steroidobacteraceae bacterium
CTTGGCAGCCAGCACGCCGGCAATGATCGCTGTGTCGAAAACCGGACCTTTCTTGGTGCGATGGCCGGTCCGGGTCAGTGCTCGCGCCACAGCAGTCGGCAGCAGCACCTTCGCCTCGGCGCGGGCTTCACGACGCGTGGCCGTCTTGTCGCCGACATCGACCATGGTGGGTCGGTTGGCGGCATCGAGATGTGTCAGGCCGGAGCGGCGCGCTGCCATGTGAGGCCCTAACCGCCGATGTAATTCATTTCGACCTTGGGGCCGGCCTGCGAGCGGGAGCGCAGGATCATGCGCTGCTCGCTGTAACGGTCGTCGCGATGCGCCCAGGTATTGCGGATGATGCGCGCCAGATCGTCATCGTCGGCGCCAGCGCGCAGCGGTCCGCGAAGATCGGTGCCCGTCTGCGCAAACAGGCAGGTGTAGAACGCGCCATCGGAAGACAGCCGCGCACGCGAGCAGGCGCCGCAGAATGGCTGGGTCACCGAAGAAATGAAGCCCACCTCGCCACTGCCGTCGCTGAAGGCATAACGGCGTGCCACTTCGCCTGCGTAGTCTGCACGCACAGCCTGCAGCGGCCAGCGCGCGTGGATGAGGGCCTGCAGATCGCGCGACGGCACGACCAGCTGTTCACGCCAGTCATTGCGATTACCTACATCCATGTATTCGATGAAGCGCACAGTAATGCCGGTGCCGCGAAAGCGTTCCACCAGCGGCAGTACGCTGTCTTCATTGACGCCGCGCTGGATCACCGCGTTGATCTTGATCGGGCCGAGCCCCGCGGCCTGCGCATGTTCGATGCCGTCGAGCACCTCGCCCACCTTGCCGAAGCCGCCGTTCATGCGCGCGAAGACATCCTGATCCAGGCTGTCGAGACTGATGGTGACGCGCGCAAGGCCGGCGGCCTTCAGTTCATACGCGTGCTTGGCCAGCAGGACGCCGTTGGTGGTCAGCGCGATGTCTTCCACGCCTGGTATGGCATTCAGGTCGGCGATCAGGTCGGGTAGATTGACGCGCAGCAGCGGCTCGCCGCCCGTGATGCGCAGCTTGCGCACGCCCATGGGCACGAACAGCCGCGTCAGCCTCAGGATCTCCTCGAAGGACAGCCGTTCGGCCGTCTTCAGGAAGGCGTAATGCTCATGAAAGCGCTCGCGCGGCATGCAGTAGGGGCAGCGGAAATTGCAGCGGTCCATGACCGAAATTCGCAGGTCCCGCAGCGGCCTGCCCAGCCGGTCCTGCGGGCTGCGATCCAGTGTTGCGACGTTTTCCATGCCTACCAGCGATACAGCTTCGTGACGAAGCCCTTGGGATAAGTATTGGGGCCGGGGGGCAATTCTACAAACCCGGAGGTGCCGGCCAATGCGGCGAAATCGCCGGAGCCGTTGTGCGGCACGGTGCGAGCCCAGGGGCGGCCCCATTCATCGATATCCGTTGTCACCGGCAGGAATCCAGTCAGCGGCAGATTGAACGTAACGGGGTCGGCCAGTGCCATCCGCTCGGTTCGCAGATCCTCCACACCCATGGCGCGGTCGATGGCCGGAATCACGTAGCGTGCCAGGCACACCAGCGTGGAGACCGGATTGCCCGGCAGTGCAAACACCGCAGTGCCGGTGGCAGCCACGCCGAACCAGAACGGCTTGCCGGGACGTTGCGCGACTCTGTGGAACACCTCGCGTACGCCGCAGGCGGAGAGCGCCGCGGGCACCAGATCGAACTTGCCCATGGATACGCCGCCGGAAAGGATCAACACATCGTAGCTCTGCAGATGCTGTTTCAGCGTGGCTTCCAGGGCACCGACCTCATCCGGCAGATGATCGTCCGCCACGCGCGCGAAGCCGCGCCGGCGCAATGCTGCGACCAGTCCGTAGGCATTGGAGCGACGTAATTGCCAGGCCTCGATCGGTTCGCCAGGTTCGATCAGCTCGTTGCCGGTGGAGACCACCATGAAGGCCGGTTGCTGGCTGACACGCAGTCGCGCCATGCCTGCGCCGGCGGCGGCGGCGACTTCGGGCGCTTCCAGTCTCCTGCCGGCCGGCAGTAGCAGCGCGCCCTGTTTCAGGTCACTGGCGCGCGGATGCACATTGAGGCCGGGATGCACTTCCAATCCTTCTTCGAGCTCGGCGATTCCCTCGGTGATGCGGATGCGCTCCACCGGCACGACCGCGTCGCAGCCGCCGGACAGCATGGCGCCGGTCATGATCTCGATGCAGCTCTGCGGCGATGCGAGCGTGAGCGGCGCGTCGCCTGCAGCCTGCACGCCCTGTATGCGAAAGCGCCGCCGCCCCGATACAGCCGCTGCACTGATGGCGACGCCATCCATGGTCGCGCGGTCGAAGGGAGGCTGATCGCGTTCGGCGTAGACGTTCTCGCGCAGCACCGCGCCGGCGCATTGCGCCACCGGCAGCGATTCGACAGGAAGACTGGGCAGGTGACGCGCGATCTGCTCTTCCGCCTGTGCCGGCGTCAGCATGACGCCGGCCGCGCAAGCGGAAAGAGAATGCGCGCTCTACTTGGCAGGAGTGCTCTTGGCCTTGTAGACACGCAACTGCTCGTTGAAGCGGGCGGCGACGCCCTGCAGTTCATCCACTGCGGCATCGTTCTTCTGCGTGTAGCGGGCGGCCAGCTGCTGCTTCTGCTCTTCGGTGAGCGATGCGGCCTTGGTGGACTCGTCGTACTCGGCCTTGATGCAACCCAGGTACGTATTCATGTCGGCGTTGTACTTCTCGACCAGCTTCTTGCCGGCGAGCATGTCGTCGCGCGAGGCGGTGCCACCGTCTGGCAGTTTGCCCGGCGCCGCCGGGTAAGTGCACGCGGCCCAGGCGGTCGATGACAGCGAAGCGGCCAGCAGGATCAGGCAGGAAATCTTCTTCATAGACGAACCCCATTTACCCCGGTCTGCCGGGTGCTTTGACGCGATATTACATGGCACCCCGGCTCCCATGCCATCATGCGGCCTGCAGCGACGCGCCCGTAGCTCAGTTGGATAGAGTAGCTGGCTTCGAACCAGTTGGTCGGGAGTTCGAATCTCTCCGGGCGCGCCATTGCTGCTGTGCCAACCCATGCCAGAGCGTCGTTCCGGATCCCGAAAGAAAGCACCGCCCAAGTCTTTGCAGGTCTGTCTGAAGGAGCTGGACCTGCATCGTGCTGGACGCGCGGTGCTGCAGGGAATCAGCTGGACCGTGGCCTCTGGCGAGCGCTGGCTGGTGACGGGCGAAAATGGTGCGGGCAAGACTCAGCTATTGAAGATCGTGTCCGGCGATGTGTGGCCCGATCCGGGCCGCAAGACCAGGCACTACCGCCTTCGCGATGAAATCCACGACGAGCCGGCCGAGGTTCGCGATGCCATCGCGTGGCTGGGGCCGGAGCGCCAGGATCGGTACGAACGCTATGGATGGAATTTCACGGCGCTGCAGGTAGTCGGCACGGGCCTGCAGCGCACTGACATTCCCATGCGGTCACTGACTGCGGCTGAAACGACGCGCTGTCGCGTGCTGTTGCGGCGGGCCGGCATCCTGCGGTTGTCGAAGCGCGGCTTCCTCACGCTTTCTTATGGCGAGCGCCGACTGGTGCTGCTGGCGCGCGCCATTGCGTGGAATGCCTCGCTGCTGTTGCTGGATGAAGTGGCTACCGGGCTGGATGCGCCGAATCGCCGTCGGCTTTTCCGCCTGCTGGCCAGTCCCGAACTGCGCCACGCCGGATGGGTGTGCACAGCGCACCGGCGCGAAGATGTGCCGCCGCAGGCCGCGCAGCTGCTGTGGCTGCACCGGGGCGCCGTGCGTTACGCCGGCAGGTTGAAGTCCGAGGTATTGACGAAGGTGTTCGGCGCGACACGACCTGCTAGTGCTCGGAGCAGCGTGGCCCGCGCCTCTGTGCCCACTCATGCAAGGGTGCTGGTGGAGCTGCAGCGGGCCAGCGTCTGGATCGACGAGCATCGCATTCTGAGCGATGTGGATTTCACCATCCGCCGCGGTGAATGCTGGATCGTTCATGGCGGAAATGGGTCCGGCAAATCCACGCTGCTGAGAACGCTTTACGGGGATCTGGGTGTGGCCAGCGGAGGTCAGATTCGCCGCGCCGGCGTCGCTCCTGGTGTACCTCTGGAAGACTTTCGCGCGCGCACCGGGCTGGTCGCGCCGCATCTGCAGACCGACTACCCGCGCCATCACAGCGTGCTCGAAACCGTGGTGTCAGGGCTGCATTCCAGCATCGGGCTGAATTTTCCTGCCACGCCGGTGGAGCTGGGCCGTGCGCGCTCGAGCCTCAGGCAGTTCGATCTGCTGCCACTGGCCGATCGCAAGCTGGCCGAGATTTCCTACGGTCAGATGCGTCGGGTGCTGTTCGCGCGCGCCGCGGTGCTGCGCCCGCGGTTGTTGCTGCTGGATGAACCCTTCACGGGTCTGGCGCCGGCGATTCGCGCCGATCTGCTGGCGCGCCTGGAGGCGTGGATCGGTCGGGGCGTGACAGTGGTCATGGCCACGCACTATCACAGCGAATGGCCGCAGCAGGCGACGCATGAATTGGTGCTCACGCGTGGGCGTGTGCGGCAAGCAGGTACCATAGCCCGATGAAACGCATCGGCATTGCAATCGCGGTGGTTGTGCTGCTCGGTCTGGCCTGTCGTATGGCCGGCGACAAAGACTTCTGGCGGCAGTACTCGCTGGCTGTCACGGGAGCCGCGCCTGAACGCGTAGCGGCAGCGCTGGTTCCGCAAATCCGGCTGGCAGGGGAGCCGCAGGCTCTGCCACGCGGCACGGCGGAGAGTGAATCCATTGCTCCGGAGGCGCTGACCCAGGCCAGTGACCGGGCCCGCGCTCTGCATGCTCGTGCCCTGATCGTGCATCGGCACGGACATCGCGTGCTGGAAGTCTTCGGCGAAGGAAGAAACGGCGCTGCGCTGGTCACGGGCGGAGAGCTGGCGCCAGCGGTGTTCGCATTGGCGCTGAGTCCGCTGGTGGACGCGCGACGAATCGGACTGGATGCAGCCGTGCAGGCTATCAGGCAGGAATCGGCCGAATACACCGCCAGCGGCTGGCGCAATCCCTGGTCGAGCGCGGCGCGGGTGCGGTTCGGCCTGCGTGCCACGCCTGAATTGCTGCGACGGGACGGATCTGCGGCGCAGGTTCTGTCGGAGCGCGTGTGGCTGCCGCTGCATGCGCACGATGCAACCCTGTGGGGCCGCGACGACATGGCGCTGC
>DATNCK010000298.1:0-3383 GCA_035571575.1 Steroidobacteraceae bacterium
CCTACCGTGGCCACATAGTTCGAGCGCGCCTGCGCCAGCGCTGCCTGGGCGCTTTCGTAGGCATTGCGCGCCTTGGTCAGCTCATCGCCCGACACCGAGCCAGAAGCCGCGAGATTCTCGCGGCGTGACAGGTCGATGGTGGCGCGATCCAGATCTGCCTTGGCGCGCTCTTCTTCAGCGGTGCGTGCCGCCAGTTGCGCGGCCAGGCCGGCATCATTGGCCTCATAGCTGCGCACGCGGCGCTGCGCGCGGCCCAGTTCCGCTTCGGCCTGCGCCAGCGCCAGGCGTGCATCCACATCATCCAGCACCACCAGTACATCACCCTTGTGCACGCGACCGGTGTCGGTGACACGCACTTCGCGGACGATGCCGCCAATCGAGGGTGTCACTGAGGCGGTTTCTGCCGCCGCATAGGCGTTGTCGGTGGTAATGAAGTGCGAGGCATAGAAGTGGTCATACAGCGCGTAGCCGGCGCCCAGGGTCAGCACGGTGGCGCCGAGAACGGCCAGCCGGCGCTGACGCTGGCGGCGTGCTGCCTGCTGCAGAGCGGCTTCAGCCTGCTGGAAGACTTCGGTGTTCATCGTGGTCATATGAAAACTCCTTGAAATAAGTGGGTGGAAATCAGTTCGGGAGGGAATAACCGCCGCCCAGCGCCTTGTTCAGCGCCACGTCCAGCGTCATCGAGCGGCTTTGCAGGTCCGTCTGGACACGCAGGGTGCCGAGCAGGTAATCCTCGGCACTGAGCACCTCCAGGTAATTCGACAGCCCGCCCTGGTAGCGGTCGTTCTGCAACTGCCAGGCTTCGCGGGCGGCGCTCACGGATTCACTGGTGCGGGCGAGCTGTTCGCCCAGCGCGCGCTGCGAGACGGCGGCATCGGCCACTTCCTGCAGCGCGCGGACCAGCGTCTCGTCGTAGCTGGCCACCGATTGCGCGTACTCGGCCTCCGCGCCATGCAGCTGTGCTCGCAGGCGTCCGCCATTGAAGATGGGCAGCGTGATGGCGGGCCCGACGCTGCCGATGCCCGAGCCGTGATCGGTGAGTACATCCAGGCCCAGCGACTGCACGCCGATGAAGGCCGTCAGGTTCACATTGGGATAGAACTGCGCGCGACTCACATGAATGCGCGCGGCCGATGCCTCCGCACGCAGGCGTGCGGCAGCCAGATCCGGCCGACGGCCGATCAGTTCTGCGCCCAGCTGCGAGGGCAGGGTGAAGGAGCGTGAGAAATCCACGCTGGTGCGCTGGATGCTCAAGGCACGATCAGGACCCTGACCCAGCAAAGCCGCCAGCCGGTTCTTCTGCAGCGCGATCTGCTCCTGCAGCGACAGCACCTCGGCTTCGCTCGATGCCCGGCGGGATTCGGCCTGCCGCACGCTGCCGCGTGTTTCGAGGCCATTGCCGAACCGCTGCGTGAACAGCTCGGCAGTCTTGCTGCGTAGTGCGCGTGAGGCCTCCGCCGTATCCATTGCCGCATATTCCCGCGCCAGTTCGGCATAGGCCGCAGCGATGGAAGTGGTCAGCAGCAGCCGTGCCTGCCGGGCATCGGCCTCGGCCGCAATGACTTCCGATGTGGCGGCCTTCAGCGCTGCGCGATTCTTGCCCCAGAAGTCCAGCTCCCAGGAGAAGTCCAGCGATGCGCGCCCGTAGTCGTTCCAGCCCTGCGGCGTCATCGCCGCGGGGCTCAGATAGTTGTAGCTCTGCTTCTGCTGCGTGACGGATGTGCCCGCACTCACCTGCGGGGTGAGTGCGCCATGCGCCACATCCTGGTAGGCGCGTGCCCGTTGCAGTCTGGCGTCGGCGACCGCCAGCGATGGTGAGCCGGCCAGCGCCTCATCGATGAGCGCATCGAGCTGCGCATCGCCATAGTGCTTCCACCATGCGGCATCCGGCCAGGCGCCAGCGGGTGCGGCGAAGGCCTGCGCGCTGGCGAGGCCGTGTTCCGACTGCAGCTCTGGCTGCAGCGTCTTGCCGGGCAGGGATGCGCAGCCAGTCAGCGTGGCCACGGCGAACAGGACAGAGATGTATTTCATGATGGCGACTCAGACCGTGGCGTTGGAGTGAGTGAACGCGGCGCCCGTGCGGCGACGGCGCTCGGCACCCGTCACCAGGCGCGATTCCTCGACGATCACGCGCGCGTGCTCCCCATTGCCGATGGGGCCTGAGTCGTCGAAGGCCTCGACGTGGAAGTACATGAAGCGGTTGTCGCTGCGCAGGTAGGTAGCTATGGCACGCACCTGGCTGCCCACCGCCGTGGCGGCCGTATGCCGCACATCGATGGACACACCCACGGACAGCTGGCCGGCGCGCAGCAGCGGCGCCATCGCGCGCGCGGCAGCCAGCTCCATCAGCGCAATCATGCGCGAGGTGGCGAACACTTCCGGAAAGGCATCGTCGGGCGTCAACGCGATGCTGCGCGCCGTGTCTTCCGGGCGGACGGTCACTTCTGCATCAGCGGAGAGGTCGTAGCAAATCATGAGCGGAATTCCTTGTCGTTAAAGTTGGTGATGGGTGGCTTCGGCCAGGCAGGCCAGCAGTTCTTCGGCGTTGCCGAATACGAAGCGCTCGCCGCTGCTGACGTTCTCGAGCAGCCCGATGACGCGGCCGACTTCGGGCCGGGCGTCGCGGTGCAGCTTCAGCACAAAGGCGCGGGTATTCGGATAACTGGGATGCTGGGAAAGAATCACTGGGGCCTCCATTGCGTGGAGCCCAAGTTACGAAAAGCCCGCTGGTGAGTCGTTCCGGTACGGTCCGGAAACGGTCTGGATCAGGTCAGGAGCGCCCGGCCGCGCCGGTAATCCCCGGTATCCCGCCCTTCGGTGAAGCTGTCGAGCAGTTTTGCGAGGGCCTGCCGGTCATCGGCAGTGGCGGCCGGGTGTTCGGCCACTGCACAGGCGGCCTTGAGCTCGAAGCCGGGAGCTTCCTGAGAACGCGCCATGCGCACGGCTTCCTGCAGCCATTGATGGGCTGCCGCGGTATCGCCGAGACCCCGCGCAACCCGCGCCTGAAGCAGCAGCAGAATCGGCACGTAGTACTGCTCATCCAGCTCGCGTGCCTGCGCGAAGGCCTCGGCAAGCTGCGTATTGGCGGCCTGCCAGTCGCCAGCCAGGATCAGTGCCTCCGCGGCGTAACCCATCACCTCGGTGCTGGTGGAGATCATGCCGACCTTCAGATGCCGCGCGAGACCGTCACGGATCAACTCGACCCCTTGCCGCGGGTCGCCGAGCTGCGCCATCGCCCAGCCACGCAGGTAATGACTGGGTCCATCGCCCTGCGAAACCGTGGTTTTGGCCACGACGTCGCGGATGACATCGGCGTGCTCGATCACTTTCTGCGGATTGCCCAGGCGCACCTCCAGCATGCCAGCGCGCCAGTTGGCGAGGGT
>DATNCK010000299.1:0-2047 GCA_035571575.1 Steroidobacteraceae bacterium
TCTCGTCGTGGAAAGCCTGGATGGCATAGCGGCCCGGCGCGACGTTCTCCATGCGCACCGTCAACCCACCCTGCTTCGCGGCCACCATCGCACTGTAGGTATTGCAGGAGCCGGGAATGGCGGCGCTGGCATCGCCGCACAGTCCCACCATCACCCGGCCCTGGGCCGAGTGCACCCCGGACAGATCGACCGTCAGCGTTGCGGCGGGTGCCTGCGCCGCCATCGTCAAACCGAGCACCGAAAAGGGGGTTGACCGCATCCAATTCCTGATCCCGACCATGACTGAACCTCCATTCGAATTCATAGATAGTACTTTCTATTACAAAGTACTTTTAGTCAAGATCGTAATTCAAGAAGGGATTAATTCCTTTCTAGTCAACTAGTTATTGAGTGTTTGTATGGTGATTACTGGCCAGATAGACGTCGGCATTGTGCCGCTCCATATGGCGATCCGGACTCTTCAACGCAGTGAAGCCCGCGGGCCCGTAGAGATCGTGCGCATCGCGCGTGACCAGCATCCAGCGACGCAGCCCCTGCAGATCGGGATGCTTCATCACGCAGTCGATCAGCCATTTGCCGAGACCTTTGCCGCGCAACTCCGCCAGCACATAGACATCGCCCAGATAGGCAAAAGTGGCGCGATCGGTGATGACTCGCGCGAAGCCCACCTGTCGCGCGCCATCGAGCAGCGCGAAACACAACGAGCCTTCGATGGAGCGATCCACCACTTCACGCGGAATGTTCTGAGCCCAGTACGAACCCACCAGAAATGCATGCACGGCCGCGCCATCGATGCGCGTCGGGTCGCAGGTGATGGTGAAGCGCTCGCGGTTCCATTCAGCTGTGGTCAAGTTCTCGATCCCCCTAAATCAATTCATCTCTGAGCTGTTTCAGAAGCGAGGCCGGCACCGCCGATTCGGGCACGACCACGCTCTCGGTGCCCGCGGCGCTGCTGCGCGTCAGACGCAAGGAGAACGCGTCGGCCGACCCGCCAGCGGGCGGTGGCGCCTGGAACAATTGCTCCACGGCGTGCAGGTCGACGCTGGACAGCGTCGTGGTGTCGAATCGGCCATGGCTGCGGATGCGCGCACGACTGGTGCCGAAACCGGCCACACCACCGATGCGTTCCATGTGCAGGATTCCCATGCCGCGATTCTGGCGCAGCAGCGGTGAGTACTACAGGCCCACGGCTTTCCAGGCCGCATCCACTGCTGCACGCACGGCGGGACGACCGGAGAACAGCCGACTGGCCGCGGTACGGGTGCGATTGGCGAACACCTTCATCGTCATGTTCGGACTGGGCGCAACGCCCGCCAGAGCCTGGAACCAGATTCGGCCCGCCATCTCCCAGCTGTTGCCCTGCAACGCCTTCGCCGCACGACAGAAGGCCAGATTGGGAATGCCGCTGCTGTCATGCGGATCCATGCCCTTGCGGTACTGGGAGAAGTGCGTGGGTTGCGGCGCCAGACAGTGCTCGGCCGCCGGATTCGCCAGGTCACGCAGACAGGTGTAGCCACGCGCCTTGGCTCCGGGACCGAGAATGTCGCTGCCGATCAGCCAGTCGGCATCCATCGCGCTCTGATTCTTGCGCCACTGGCGGAACATGGAACCGAAGACATCGGACATGCTCTCGTTCAGACCGCCTGCCTCGCCTTCATACGCCAGCGCTGCGGTGAACTGCGTGACGCCATGTGTCAGCTCATGCGCGATGACATCGGTGGCGCGCGTGAAGTCGAGGAAGATCTCGCCATCCCCATCGCCATAGACCATCTGGCCACCGTTCCAGAAGGCGTTGTTGTAGTCCACGCTGTAGTGGATGGAGGACATCAGGGCCATGCCCTCGCCATCCAGTGAATTGCGGCCGAAAACTTCGCGGTAGAAGCGCGCCACCTCGGTGGTCTCGGTGAAGGTGCGCCGCGCCGTCTCATCGGTGGCCGAATCCGGATGCACCAGAGAACGACCGGGAAGCACATTGCCGTGTTCGCAGTCGAAGACGCTCACAGACACCTGCGCCGCGGCAACTCCCTCTGCGACCTGGCTTGGCATG
>DATNCK010000300.1:0-3348 GCA_035571575.1 Steroidobacteraceae bacterium
AACATCACCGTGACCAGCACCATGAGCGCCACACTGGTGGCGCAGGCGCGCGAAGGTTGGAGACGCCGGCCCAGCGTGATCAGCAGCAGCGCCAGCACCGGAATGCTCCACCAGCGCCAGTCGAAGCCGTGCACGAACAAAATGGCGCAACTGGCAGTGACCAGCGCCAGCGCCAGCAGTGCACGAGCGGCGGTGCTGCGCATCAGGAAAAACAGTGGCGCGGCGGCAATCCAGTAAAGCGGTTCGACGATGAACAGAACATCGCCGTAATACCAGCGATCGTTCCAGGGCCAGAAGGGATGCACGCCATAGCTGTTGAACGCATCCATGCCCAGATGCAGCAGCACGGCGAACAACGCGAACAGGCCCAGCAACCATAGGTCGCGGCCGCTGGGTCTGCATTGGCGCATCCGCAGCCACATCAGCGTGCCTGCATAGAGCAATGCAGACAGTGCCACGCAGCCCAGCAGCGTGTGCGTGTAGCCGCGATGTTGCAGCAGGTACCCCAGCTTGTCGCCGGAGGTGGACATGCTCCACAGCAGATCACTGTCCGGCAGATTGCCGCCAATCATGCCGATCATGAGCAGAGTGGTACGACGGGTCTGCACCGGCAGTCCCGCCGGATCGCTGCGCATGCCGCGCGCCGTCGCCTCACCAGCCACCAGGCCGATCAATGTGTGGGTGAGATTATCCAAGAAGCGGCGGGCTCAGCACTCGATCACGTTCACCGCAAGTCCACCGCGCGAGGTTTCCTTGTACTTGGTCTTCATGTCCGCGCCGGTTTCGCGCATGGTCTTGATGACCTTGTCGAGCGAGACATAGTGAGTGCCATCGCCGCGCAGCGCCATGCGTGCCGCGTTGATGGCCTTCACCGATGCGATGGCATTGCGCTCGATGCAGGGAATCTGCACCAGACCGCCCACCGGATCACAGGTGAGCCCAAGATGATGTTCCATGCCGATCTCCGCGGCATTTTCCACCTGCGCTGCAGTACCACCCAGCACTGCACACAGCGCGCCAGCCGCCATCGAGCAGGCCGTACCTACCTCACCCTGGCAACCAACCTCGGCGCCCGACAGCGAGGCATTCTCCTTGTAGAGGATGCCAATGGCCGCGGCTGTGAGCAGAAAGTCGTATATACCCTGCTCGTTCGCGCTGACAATGAAGCGGGAATAGTAATGCAGCACTGCGGGGATGATGCCCGCCGCGCCATTGGTGGGCGCCGTCACCACGCGACCGCCGGCAGCGTTCTCCTCGTTGACAGCCAGCGCATAGAGATTGACCCAGTCCAGCACGATCAACTGATCGCGTAGCGCGGCCTCCGGGTTGCGCGTCAGCTGCGCATAGAGATCTGGCGCCCGGCGCTTCACCTTGTACCCGCCAGGCAGCACGCCCGGCGTGGCGCAGCCGCGCTTCACGCACTCCTGCATCACCTGCCAGATGCGCGCCAGGCCCGCATTGATCTGCTCGTCGCTGCGCCAGACGCGCTCGTTGCGGCGCATGATGCCGGCGATGCTTTGCTGCTCACGCTCGCAGATCGCCAGAAGCTCATCACCACTATGGAAAGGATGCGGCAGCACCGTGGTATCGGGGACGATGGTCTTCTCGCCCGCCTCATCGCCACTGACTACGAAGCCGCCGCCGACGGAGTAGTACTGATGCTCCGCGATCTGCTTGCCCGCGGCGTCGAAGGCCGTGCAGCGCATGCCATTGGAATGCAGTGGCAATGATTCGCGGCGATTGAAGACCAGGTCGGTCTTTTCATCGAAGGCGATTTCGTACCGACCGAGCAGCGCCACATGATGACTCTCGCGCATGGCGGCAAGCAGCAACGGCACAGCTTCCACCTCCACCGTATCGGGCGCGAGCCCGGCCAGCCCCAGCAGCACGGCCTTGTCACTGCCATGCCCCTTGCCGGTGGCGCCCAGCGAACCGTAAAGCTCGACACGAACCCGCGCACAGCTTTGCACCAGGCCATCAGACTCCAGCCGCTGCGCGAACAGCTTCGCAGCACGCATGGGCCCCACGGTGTGTGAGCTCGAGGGGCCGATGCCGATCTTGAACAGGTCAAAAACGCTGACGGCCATGACGCCAAAGGTAGCGCCTTATGGCGCGCGGCGCACCGTCAATATCTTCACCGGCTCGGCGAGCATCTGCCCCTTCATGGAGCCATCGCCGGCCTCCGCTGAGCGGGGCAGCTCCAGCATCTGGTGCACGAGATCCATGCCCGATGTCACCCTGCCGAACATGGCGTAGCCCGGATCGCTGCCATCGGCCTTCGCATCCAGTGAAGTGAGGTCACCGATGACGATGAAGAAATCGGCGGTTGCCGTGCCGGGGTTGGTGCGTGCCATGGAGATGGCGCCATCGAGGTGGCTCAAGCCCGTGGCACTGGTGGGCTCATGCGCGATGGGTTTGAATGCCAGCTTGGGATTGCCTTTCAGGCCGCCCTGCAGCAGGCCGTACTTGCCATCCTCGCTGATCTTCACCGCGCGATAGAAAGTCGTGTTGTCCAAGCGCTTCTGATCGACGTAACGCAGGAAATTCGCCGTGCTGATGGGCGCTCGATCTTTCTCCAGCGCGAAGCGGATGTCGCCCAGTGTGGTGTGCAGCACCACATCGACCAGAGACGGTGCAGACTCGGGCGCAGGTGCGGACGCCTGCTGCGGCGTGGCCACCGGATCTTGCGCAACCGCCAGCTGAGAGAACAGCACACAGAGGGCCAGCCAACGCGCCGTCGAATCGCGAATCACCTTCATATCCACCCCATGTTCACGGGTGAACTATGGCACGAATGCCCGGCTACTTGAACCGTACGGCCGTGAGCTTGCTGGCCGTCTGCTCCAGGTCCAGCTCGGCCTGCCGATCCGTCTGCGGATTCGAAGGCTGCATGTTGATGAGGCGTTCGAATTCATCCGGCGGCAATGCCGGGCTGCAGTAGTAGCCCTGGTATTGGTCACAGCCCAGCTTGCGCAGCGCCTGCAGCTGCGCCTCGGTTTCCACGCCCTCTGCCACCACCTTCAAGTGCAGACCATGCGCCAGCGAAACGATGGCCTGCACGATGGAGGCGTCGTCGGCGCGTGTATCCATCTCCGCCACGAAGGTCTTGTCGATCTTCAGCTTGTCGATGGGGAAACGCCGCAGGTAGCTCATGCTGGAATAGCCTGTGCCGAAATCATCCACCGACACCAGCACGCCCATGCGGCTGAGTTCCTCGAGGATGGCGATCGACTCCTCTGGATTGCTCATCACGCAGCTTTCGGTGAGCTCGATCTCCAGGAACCTGGCCTCAAGACCGGCATCTCGCAGCGCCGCACGTACGCTGTCGACCAGGCCAGGCTGATGAAA
>DATNCK010000301.1:0-7443 GCA_035571575.1 Steroidobacteraceae bacterium
CCTTGGCCTTGACCGACAGCGTGATGGAGCGGGTCTTGCGATCCACGCCCACGAACCGCGCTTCGATCGTGTCGCCAATCTTCAGCACGGTGCGTGCATCGTCCACCCGGTCGCGACCCAGTTCGGTCGCGCGCAGCTGGCCTTCCACGCCATTGCCCAGATCGATCACCGCGCCGCGCTGGTCCACATCGGTCACCACGCCGGTGACGACGCTGCCGCGCGGATGCTCGGCCACGTAACCCGAGAACGGGTCCTTGGCCAGCTGCTTGATGCCCAGTGAGATGCGCTCGCGCTCCGGGTCGATGGACAGCACCATGGCCTCGATGAGCTGGCCCTTCTGGTAGCTGCGCACGGCCTCTTCGCCGGGGATGTCCCAGCTGATGTCCGACAGATGCACCAGGCCATCGATGTTGCCCGACAGGCCGATGAACACGCCGAAGTCGGTGATCGACTTGACCTGACCCGACACCTTGTCGCCACGGTTGAAGTTCTCGGCGAACTCCTTCCACGGGTTGCTCTTGCACTGCTTCAAGCCCAGCGAGATGCGGCGACGCTCTTCGTCGACATCGAGCACCATGACTTCGACTTCTTCGCCGGTCTGCACCACCTTCGACGGATTGACGTTCTTGTTCGTCCAGTCCATTTCCGAGACGTGCACCAGGCCCTCGACGCCATCCTCGATCTCCACGAACGCGCCGTAGTCGGCGATGTTCGTGACCTTGCCGAACACGCGGGTGTTCGGGGGATAGCGACGTGCAATGTTTTCCCAGGGATCCGCACCCAGCTGCTTCAGACCCAGCGAAACGCGCGAACGCTCGCGGTCGAACTTCAGGATGCGCACTTCCACTTCCTGGCCCACCTGCACCACTTCCGACGGATGCTTGACGCGCTTCCACGCCATGTCGGTGATGTGCAGCAGACCATCGATGCCACCCAGGTCGACGAAGGCGCCGTAGTCGGTGAGGTTCTTCACCGTGCCCTTCACCACCGTGCCTTCCTGCAGGTTGTCCATCAGCGCGCTGCGCTCGGCGGAGAACTCCTGCTCCACGACCGCGCGACGCGACACGACCACGTTGTTGCGCTTCTGGTCGAGCTTGATGACCTTGAATTCCAGCGGCTTGTTTTCGAGATAGCTGGTGTCGCGCACGGGGCGCACATCGACCAGCGAGCCCGGCAGGAACGCGCGGACGTTCTCCAGCTCGACGGTGAAACCACCCTTCACACGGCCCGTGATGATGCCGGTGACGATTTCAGAATCATTGAAGGCCTTCTCGAGGCGCGTCCACGTACGGGCACGCTTGGCCTTGTCGCGCGACAGCTTGGTGTTGCCATCGCCATCTTCGACGGCATCGAGGGCGACCTCGACATCATCGCCGGCGGCCACTTCAAGCTCGCCGCGCTCATTGCGGAACTGCTCGACGGGAATGACGGCTTCGGACTTCAGCCCCACGTTCACGATGACGACGTCATCGCTGATGCTGATTACGCGGCCGGTGAGGATCTGGCCTGGGCGGATGCGCTGGTTGGCCAGACTTTGTTCGAACAGATCGGCGAAAGATTCACTCATGTTTACGTTTACGCTCATTGCGTGCAGCGCCTTCATTACCTGGCGGGAGCACGGTTAGATGAAAAACGGCTTGCCGCATCTCAGCGGCTCGCCGACCATTCCCTTCGCCTTACGACAGTCCGCGCGCGGCCAGCTCGGCCAACACCCGGTCGACGACGGCCTCGATCGAGAGGCCGGTGCTGTCTACCAGCACGGCGTCGGCAGCGGGCTTCAGCGGCGCCACGGCGCGGGTTGAATCGCGCCGGTCACGCTCGGCTATCTCCAGCGAAAGGGCGGCAAGGCTAGCACCGGAACCCTTGTCTTTCAACTGCTTATAGCGTCTTTGGGCCCGCTCTTCGGCACTGGCGGTGAGGAAGATTTTGACCTCGGCGCCGGGGAAAACCACGGTGCCCATATCCCGTCCATCGGCCACCAGCCCGGGGGGGCGGGCAAAGGCGCGCTGGCGCTCGAACAGGGCCTCCCGGATGGGTGGCCAGGCCGCGACGCGGGAAGCCCCCTGCCCGGCCTCCTCGCTGCGAAGCGCGGCGGTGACATCCTGTTCCGGGCTACCAAGCAGCACCTGCTCCCCGCCATCCGGGGCGGTGGCAAAGCGCACCTGCATGTTGCCGGCCACCCGGGCATGTCCGGCGACATCCTCTGCCGCCAGGCCTGCCTGCTTGCCGGCCAAGGCCACCAGCCGATACAGCGCGCCACTGTCCAGCAGCTGCCAACCCAGCCGCATCGCCACCAGGCGGCTGATGGTTCCTTTGCCGGAACCGCTCGGACCGTCAATGGTGAGGATGGGAACGGAGCCGCTCATGCGGTGGCCATCTCCAGTCCGCAGCCGCGCGCCGTTTCGACGAAACCGGGGAAGGAGGTGCCGACGTTTTCCGTATCGCGCACCTGGATGACGCCATCGCAGATGAGACTGGCCACCGCGAAGGACATGGCGATGCGGTGATCGCCATGGCTGTGGATTTCGCCGCCCCTGAGGCGCCGGCCATTGCCAGCGCCACCCTGGATGCGGATGCCATCTGGCGCCAGTTCATTGGTTACGCCGAGAGTTGTGAGGCCATCGGCCATCACCGCCAGCCGGTCACTTTCTTTGACGCGCAATTCCGCGGCGCCGCTGAACACGGTCTCGCCATCGGCCGCGGCGGCGGCGATGAACAGTACCGGAAGCTCATCGATGGCCAGGGGCACCAGTGATTCGGGTACGGCGATGCCGCGCAACGTGGAGCGGCGCACTTCGATGTCGGCGACGGGCTCGGCTCCCTGGGCGGGGCGTGGATGCACGCGCAGATCTGCGCCCATCAGCTTCAGGATGTCGATGACTCCGGTGCGTGTGGGGTTCACGCCCACATTCTCCACTACGAAATCATCGGCGCCAGCCAGGCAACCGGCGACCAGGAAAAAGGCCGCGGAGGAAATATCCCCCGGCACTTCGATGCGCGCGCCAGAGAGCTTCTGGCCGCCTGCCAGCCGCACGCGTGCGCCGGTGGTTTCCACCTGCACGCCGAAGCCTCGCAGCATGCGCTCGCTGTGATCGCGGGTGGGCGCGGGCTCAGTAACCTGCGTGACTCCTTGCGCATAGAGACCGGCGAGCAGGATGGCGGATTTCACCTGCGCGCTGGCCACGGGCAGCACATAGTCGATGCCGGAGAGCTGCCGCGCAGGACGCACAGTGACCGGTGGCTTGCCTTCGACGGTGAGAATGTCGGCGCCCATGCTGCGCAATGGTTTGGCCACGCGTTCCATGGGCCGCGAGCGCAGCGAGGCATCACCCGTGAGCACCGACTCGAATTTCTGACCGGCGAGCAATCCCATCGACAACCGGATGGCCGTGCCGGCATTACCCATGTCCAGCACCTGCGCGGGCGCCTTAAGTCCATGCAGCCCGCGCCCATGCACTGTGAGGGAAGTCTCGGTGTGGCGATCCACCTGCACGCCCATGGCACGGAAAGCCTCGAGTGTGGCCAGGCAGTCGGCGCTGGCGAGAAATCCCGCGACCTCGGTGCGTCCCTCGGCAATGCCGCCCAGCATCACCGAGCGATGCGAGATCGACTTGTCCCCCGGCACGCGCACGCGCCCGCGAACGCCGGAGTTGGGAGTGACCTTGTAGCTCTGCATCAGTTCTATGCTTCCTTCAACTCTTGCCCAGCACCCTGGCAAGCGCGGCAATGAGCCGCTCATTCTGATCTGCGGTGCCGATGGTGATGCGCACGCAGCGCGGCAGTCCGTAGCCGGCCACCGGCCGCACGATGACGCCTTCGCGCAGCAGCCCCTCGTACACCGCGGTTCCGCTATCTCCCACATCCGCCAGCACGAAATTGCCCGCAGAGGGATACAGCTTCACGCCGAGTTTCGGCATTGAAGTCGTCAATTGCGCATTGCCTTCGTTCACCAGCTGCTGTGCGCGCCGCGTCTGTTCGGCATCGCCAACGGATGCGGTTGCGCCAGCAAGGCCGGGAATGCCGACATTGAAAGGCTGGCGTACGCGGTTCAGCAGGTCTGCCACTTCCGGATGCGACAGCCCGTAACCCACGCGCACCCCGGCCAGTGCATGCGCCTTGGAGAAGGTCCGCAGCACCACCAGATTGGAGTAGTCGGCCAGCAGCTCGGTGCCGTCGGGACAGTCCACGCCGCGGGAATACTCGTGATAGGCCACGTCCAGCACCACGATGGTCGTGGCCGGTATGCGCCGAAGAAAGTGTCGCAGTTGTGCACCCGTATTCCAGGTGCCGGTGGGATTGTTGGGATTGGCGATGTACACCAGGCGCGTCTGGGCATCCACCGCCGCGGCCATCGCCTCCAGGTCGTGGCCGAAGGCCATGGCATGGTCGGCCGGGTACGCGGGTGAAATCTTTGCACCGGCGCCAGTGGCCTGCACCGCGATGCCGTAGATGGCAAACGCGTGCTGGGAATACACGGCGTTGGTGCCCGGTGTCAGAAATGCCTCGGCGAGCAGTACCAGCAGGTCGTTCGATCCATTGCCCAGCGTGATCTGCGCCATGTCGACGCGATGCCAGGCTGCCAGAGCTGCCTTCAGATCATGGCCATTGCCATCCGGATACAGCCAGATGTCCTGCAGCGCGGCCTGCATGGCGGCCCGCGCGCGCGCGCTGGGTCCGAGGGGATTCTCGTTGGACGCCAGCTTGATGATGTCGTTGACGCCCAGTTCGCGCGCCAGTTCGTCGATGGGCTTGCCGATCACATATGGGGCGATTTCGCGCACCGCAGCCGATGCCAGCGACGCCAGTCGCGCCCGCGCCACGCCCGGCTGGGTCACAGGATGGCCCGTGGATACGAACCCAGGACCTTGAACAGCGAGGCGCGCTTCTTGAGCTGCGCCAGCGCCTTGGCCACCGGCGGATCCTCGGCGTGCCCTTCGAGGTCGATGAAGAACACATAGTCCCACTTGCGCCGGCGCGAAGGCCGCGACTCGATGCGCGTGAGGTTGACCTTGTGCGTGGCCAGCGGCTCCAGCAGCTGGAAGAGCGCGCCGGACTCGGTGGTTTCGGCGGCCGACACCAGGATCGTGGTGCGATCCGCGCCACTGGGCTGCAGGATCTTGCGTCCAAGTACCAGGAACCGCGTGGTGTTGTCCTGCTGGTCCTCGATGCCCTCGGCGAGGATTTCCAGACTGTAGATTTCGGCGGCCACGGCGCCGGCGATGGCCGCCGTGCCTTTTTCATCGCGCGCCCGGCGTGCTCCTTCGGCATTGCTGCTCACTGGCACGCGTTCCACTTCCGGCAGGTGCTCGTCCAGCCAGCCGCGGCACTGTCCCAGCGCCTGGGGATGCGCGCAGATGCGCTTGATGTTGCGCATGTCCTTGTCGCGCGCGATCAGATTGTGATGCACACGCAGCTCCACCTCGCCACAGATGTGCAGGCTGGCTGACAGAAAGCGATCGAGCGTGTTGTTGACCGTGCCTTCGCTGGAATTCTCCACCGGCACCACGCCGAAGTCGGCATTGCCAGCCTGAACTTCGGCGAACACTTCATCGATCGCGGTCAGTGCCAGCGCGCGCACCGAGTGGCCGAAATGCTTGAGCACTGCAGACTGTGAGTAGGTGCCTTCCGGACCCAGATAAGCCACCTTCAGCGGCTTCTCCTGCGCCAGGCAGGCCGACATGATCTCGCGGAACAGCCGCAGGATCTCCTCATCGCGCAGCGCGCCCTTGCGGTTGCGCGCCAGCGCCATGCGCAACACCTCGGCTTCGCGCTCCGGCCGGTAGAAATCCACCAGCTGGCCTTCTTTGTGCTTGGAGATGCCCACCTGGCGCGCCAGTTCGGCGCGGCGGTTGATCAGCTCGTGCAGCTGCTCATCCACGCTGTCGATCTGCGCGCGGATTCCCTCGAGCGCTGGCTTTTTCGGATCTTCGCCGCGGCCAAATTTCTTCTTCGCCATAGTGAAACCGTCAGATCAATCGTGCGGACAGTACGCCCTGAATGGCGCGGATGCTGTCGAGCGTGGCGGCGCCCACCGCGCCATCGGCGTCGATCAGCGTGTAAGCCACCTCGCCGCGCGACTTGTTCAGCAGGTCGGCGATGTTCACGCCGTCGGCAGCCAGGCGCGTGGAGATCTGACCCACCATGTTCGGCACATTGCTGTTGGCAATCACGATGCGGGTGGTGCCTGCCGCGCGCGGCATGACGGCCTCGGGAAAGTTCACCGAATTGCGCACATTGCCGTTCTCGAGGAAATCCTTCAGCTGCTCCGCCGCCATCACGGCGCAGTTCTCCTCGGCCTCGCCGGTGGAGGCGCCCAGATGCGGCAGCGTCACCACCTTGGGATGATCCTTCAGCGCATTGGTGGGAAAGTCGCACACATAGGCGTGCAGATGCCCTGAATCGAGCGCCTCGATGACGGCGCCCGCATCGACGATGCCACCGCGCGCGAAGTTCAGCACCACGCCGCCGGGGCGCATCAGCTTCAACCGCGCCGCATTCACCAGATTGCGGGTGGCGTCATTCATCGGCACGTGTACGGTGATGATGTCGCTGCGCGCGAACAGATCATCGAGCGACACGGCCTGCTGCACCTGGGAAGACAACTCCCAGGCGCGCTGCACCGTGATCTGCGGATCATGCCCCAGGGCCTTCATGCCCAGCGCCAGCGCCACGTTGGCCACCTCGACGCCGATCGCGCCCAGTCCGATCACGCCCAGCGTGCGGCCCGGCAGTTCGAAACCGACGAAATCCTTCTTGCCCTTTTCCACCGCCGCATCGATGGCGGCGTCATCACCGCTCTGCGCACGCGCGAAGGCCCAGGCCGGCCCGATGTTGCGTGCTGCCAGGAATATTCCGGCGATGACCAGTTCTTTCACCGCATTGGCGTTGGCGCCCGGCGTGTTGAACACGGGAATGCCGCGCGCGGCCAGAGCCGCCACCGGAACATTGTTGGTACCTGCGCCGGCGCGAGCCACGGCCAGCACGCTGTCCGGCAGCGTCATCTTGTGCATGTCCGCGGAGCGCAGCAGCACCGCATCCGGATTCTGGATGCCGGAAGCGACCTCGTAGCGCTCGCGCGGCAGGCGATCGAGTCCCTTCGAGCTGATGTTGTTCAGTGTGAGGATGCGGAAAGGATCAGCCATGACGACGCTCGAACTCCCGCATGAAGGACACCAATGCCGTGACGCCCTCTGGCGGCATGGCGTTATAAATGCTGGCGCGCATGCCACCCACAGAACGGTGGCCTTCCAGATTGGTCAGGCCGGCTTGCTGCGCTTCTGCCAGGAAGGTCTTGTCCAGTTCCGGCTTCGCCAGCGTGAAGGGCACATTCATGATGGAGCGGCAGGCAGGCACCACCGGGTTGCCATAGAAGCTGCTGCCATCAATAGCAGCGTAGAGCTCTGCGGCCTTGCGCTGGTTGCGTTCGCCCATGGCCTTGAGACC
>DATNCK010000302.1:0-9409 GCA_035571575.1 Steroidobacteraceae bacterium
GCATTGACGTAGAAGTTCCAGTTGCTGTTCGGACGATAGGAGAAGTCCGTCTCTGCACCCTGCACCCGCACCTTGTCGGCATTGGCCAGGTAGCCGCGCAGCACGCCCACGGCGTTGTTGGTGACCGTCGCCTGGTAGTTGTTGATATCCGTGCGGTACAGCGCCACGTTGAAGGTGGCCTTGCGGTCGAGGAACTGCGTCTTCACACCCACTTCGTAGTTGTTCAGCTTCTCCGGATCCACCGTCGCGGCCGACAGAATCGGATTGCCCACGGCATCCGAAGGCACGCCGTTGAGCGTGATGCCGCCGGTCTTGAAGCCGCGTCCATAGGTGGCATACGTCAGCACATCAGGAGTGAGCTCGTATGCCAGCTTCAGGTCGCCGGACACATTCCAATCACTGAACGACGCGGCGTAGGTCTGCGGCGCCAGCACACCACGCTGCTGCGTATGCCGCGGACCGGTGGTCGTATTGGTATAGAAAGTATCCGTGCTCAGCGTGGGCAGTGTCTCGCCCGCGCCATTGATCACCGTGGAGATGTACGAGCCATCCTTGTCGTCGTAGTTCAGGCGCAGGCCGGGCTCGATCCGGAACCTGTCCGTCACCTTCCACGACAGCTGGCCGAACAGCGCGGCGCTGGTGTTCTTGAAGTCGATGTTGTTGTAGGCAGTCAGGCCGTTGAGCACCGAGGGATCCTGCGACAGCGCGGCGGTCGAGCCGGTCGGCGCGATCAGCCAGCGGCTGGCCGCGGCGCCCTGCTCTTGCACGCCATCGGTATGCACGGTTTGCTTGTAGCCGAACAGGCCGACGACGAAGTCGATCTTGTCGCCCACCCAGTTGTAGCGGAACTCCTGCGTGTACTGGTCCTGGTGCGAGGGATTCTGCGACTTGCTGGTGATCGGCAGACCGGTGAAGTCGCGATCGTTCTTCGGCAACCAGTCCCAGTAGCGCCACGAGGTCACCGAAGTGAGGCTGCCCGTGCCCAGGTTCCACACCGCGCGCACCGCGGCGCCACCCAGCTCATTGCGCGCCGACAGCTCGGCATCCACATCGGTCAGACGATCGAAGGGATTGGTGCTAGGCACCACATAGGGCTGGATACCGGCCACATTCGGATCGGTGTCCTGCAGCGCCGACAGCGCGAAGTACTGCCGGTTGGCCGCGCGCTGCGTACTGCCCACGCGCACGTAGATCTGCGCGCAGCACTCGGGATTCTGCTTGTTGTAGTCGCCCGTGAAGGTGACATCGAGATTGTCACTGGCGCGCCACAGCAGCTGGCCACGCACGCCGATGTTGTCCAGCTCGTTGACACGATTGCCGGTGGCCACATTGAAAACCGTGCCGTGGCGGTTGGTAAACGAAGCTGCGAGTCGCCCGGCGACATTCTCCGACAGAGGTCCCGACAGCGCAGCCTTCGCCTGGTAGAAGCCCAGATTGCCGGCGCTGATTTCCGCGCTGGCTTCCGGGCTGAACGTCGGTGCCTTGGTGGTGATGTTGATCGCACCGGCGGTGGTGTTCTTGCCGTACAGCGTGCCCTGCGGGCCGCGCAGCACTTCGATGCGCTCCACATCCAGGAAGTCGAAGGTCGAGGAAGCGGCGCGGCTGTAGTAGACATCATCCACATACAGACCCACACCCTGCTCGATGCCGTCATTGGTCAATCCGAATGGTGCACCGAGGCCACGAATGTTCGCAGAGGAATTGCGGGGATTCGAAGAATAGAACTGGATGGTCGGCGCCAGCTGCTGCAACCGGGCCACGTTGAAGCTGCCGGTTTCGGCAAGCAGCTTGGCGTCCACCACCGTGATCGGCAGCGGCACATCCTGCAATTGTTCTTCACGGCGGCGCGCGGTGACGGTCACCACTTCCAGCTCCTCCGCGGCCGAGGACGCCGCCGCACCGCCAGCAGCTTGCGCGGCACTTTCCTGCGCGAACGTTCCCGCTGCCGGTAACGCCGCCGTCACAATGCCTGCCGCAAACAGATGTCTCAATTTCACTTCGAAACTCCCGATTTCAAATTCCGCGGCGGGCAGAGTCGCTGTCGGCCGGTTATCGGGTCAGTCGCACGACGGTTAGCAACCGGTAACAAAGATCGGGCGATGCACGGCGCCGGATCCGGCGCAGCTGTTAAAATCCCTTGAAAATGCAGTACAAACACGTTTTTCACGCCGGCAATTTTGCGGACGTGCATAAGCACATCTCATTGCTGCAAGTGATCGAAGCGCTGCAGAAGAAGAGCAAAGGGTTCTTCTTTCTCGATACGCATGCCGGCGAGGGGCTCTATGACCTGGGCAGTGCGGAGGCGCGGCACAGCGGTGAAAGCACGCAGGGCATCGCGCAATTGGAACGTGCGTTGTCTTCTCACTCAACGGTGGCGCCCGCCATCCGGCGTTACCTCGATGCGATCACGAACATCCGCCAGGCGCAGGCAACGAGGAACCTGTATCCCGGCTCACCGCTGCTGGCCGCTGCGGCATTGCGCGAGGTCGATCGATGCTGCTGCGTGGAATCGCAGGCGAACGTCTCGCGCGCATTGCAGCGGGCTTTCGAGCAAAGCGCGGCGCTGCTGAAGCTCACACCCGAGGTGATCGTGGGCAATGGCTATCACGAGGTCAGCAGCCAGCTGCCTCCGGTGCTGCGCCGGGGACTGGTGCTCATCGATCCGCCCTACGAATCCACCGACGAAGAGCGGCACATCGCCGCCGCGCTGGCCGCCGGCCTGGCGCGTTTCGAGACCGGCGTTTTTGCGCTCTGGTATCCGATCAAGCGCCAGCATGACGCCGACCTGTTCCTGGCACGGCTGCTGCGCGGCGTGCAGCGACCTGCCGTGGCGGCGGAACTGTGCGTGCGCACTGCCGATCACAGCGCAGGCCTCAACGGCTCCGGCATGCTGATCGTCAACCCGCCCTGGCAGTTCGACGAAGAAGCGCGCGCCTGGCAGGAAGAATTGCATTCACTGCTCGGCGGCAGCGGCGGCAGCACGGTAAAATGGTTGATCCATGAATAGCCCCGACCGCTACGCGGTGATTGGCCATCCGGTCAGCCAGAGCCGCTCCCCCTTCATTCACCAGCGATTCGCCGCCCAGAGTGGCCAGTCGCTGGAATACACCACCATCGATGCGACACCAGATGCATTCGCGGCAACCGTGCGCGAGTTCTTCAGCGGTGGCGGCAAAGGCCTGAACATCACCGTGCCGCACAAGGAAGCGGCGCTGCAACTGGTGGATGAACTCACCCCACGCGCGCAGCGCGCGGGCGCCGTCAACACGCTGGCGCTGCGCAAGGGCAGCGCTTCCACGCAGGCCACCCTTCTGGGCGACAACACCGACGGTGCCGGCCTGGCGCGCGATCTGCTCAACAACCATCGCATAATGATTGCCGGCCGCCGCGTGCTGCTGCTGGGCGCGGGCGGCGCAGCCCGCGGCGTGCTGGCGCCGCTGCTGGGCCTGAAGCCCAGTGAATTGACCATCGTCAATCGCAATGTGCTGCGCGCGCAGGAACTGGTCGAGAAATTCCGCGACCTCGGCCAGCTGCGCGCCATCGGCTACCAGCAGCTGGGCAACGATGCCTACGACCTGGTCATCAATGCCACGGCGGCCAGCCTCGCGGGTGAACTGCCTGCACTGCCACCCGGTGTCGTGAACACGCGCAGCATCTGCTACGACATGGCCTATGGCCGCGACGACACGCCCTTCGTGCGCTGGGCACATCAACGCGGCTGCGCGCGCGCCACCATGGGCCTCGGCATGCTGGTCGAGCAGGCCGCGGAATCCTTCCATCTGTGGCGCGGCGTGCGGCCCGACACCGCCTCCGTGCTCAGCGCGCTTGCGGCCGAGCTGCAGGCATGAAAAAGGGGAGCCGCCACGGGCGACTCCCCTTCCGATCAACTGAAGTCTGATCAGCGGCCCGGAGGCGGACCACCACCGCCGGGACCACCCTGCGGACGGCGTGCCGCCATCGCGGCTTCCCAGGTCTTCTTCTGGGCATCATTCAATACAGCGCCGACATCTGCATTCAGCTTGTCGCGCGAGGCGCGCATGGCACCCATCGCATCCTGGCTCGGTGGCGAGCCCGGCTGCATTCCGGCACGCATCTTGGCCTGATCGGCAATGTAGCCATCGAGGATCTTGTCGATCTTGCCCTTCTGGTCAGCGGTGAGGTTCAGCCCATCCGCGTCCAGTGCCAGGCGCTGCGTCAGGGCAGGCTTGTCGACGGGACCGCCAAAACCACCACGTCCCGGACCACCGCCTGGCGGCGCCTGGGCGACCACGTTCATGGCCATCATCGTCATCGCGCCAGCGGCGACCGCCACCAGCATTCCTCTTAATTTCCTGCTTGGCATATGCCCCCCAAGGGCTTGTTGATTGAGCGGCAAAGATCATAGTCCCGCGCATCGTGTGGCTGCCATTTGTCTGCACCGCCAGACGAAGATGACGAAGTCGTAATGTTGCACCGGCCGGGGTCGCCGCGAGCCGCTCTATTCGGCCCTGCGGTTCGGGTCATAGTCGGCACGCACCGTGCCCATCTTCTTGGCCACCTCGAACTGCGCGGGATAGAACTGCGTAAAGGTCCACTCCACGGCGCCGTTACGGCTATGGCAGGCATAACAGCTCGCGGTTTGTGGCAGCACCTTGGCGGCATCCGTCAGGCCCTGCGGGCTGTCGAAGGTGAAATATCCCCATCCTCCATCCTTGAAACGCTGGCTGTCCTTCACGGCCGCTTCCAGCGCCGCATGTCCGCCCTGCGTCCGGCCACCGTTGTTGATGGAGGAATTTTCCACCGACTCGCGAACTTCCAGCACGAATACAGTGTGTTCCGGCCATCTGCCGGTCTTCATGAACTCGCGATACGCATGGGGATGGACGAACACATTGTCGAAGCGCGGCGACTGCCCCGGTTGCGCCTTGGCCGGTCCATAGGTCATGCCGAGACCGCTCGTCAGGAAGATCCATTCCCGATAGTCCGCAGGCCTTTGCAGCTGATCCCGTGCATTGAACTGCGGACCTGGCCCGGCAGCCGCGGCAGTGGCCGCAATCGCCGCAGCGATCGAAATCATCCCTCGGTGCATGAAGTTCTCCATATTTTTTTCTACGTTGCCCCGCCCAGCACCTCGCGCGCTTCCAGCGAGTGATCGCAGAAAAGCCCGTCGATCCCTGCCGCGGTGAACGCGCGGATCTCGCCGGCCAGATCGCCATGATCCCCGTCCGCTGCGCCACGCCGCAAGGCAGGCGGCAGGAAATGATTCTCGGCGCGAAAGGTCCATACATGCACGGCCAGACCGGCTGCGTGCGCAGCATGCACCAGCGAGGTGGCCTGCAAAGTCCCGTCCGAGGCCTCGGTCATCACCATGCTCTTCTGCACGCCGATGGCCGTGGCGTACCGTGCCACGCGCTGCAAACCCTCTGGAGTCGCCATGGCTGCATAGCGCCAGGAATCTGGCGGTGGCTTGACGGCGCCGTACCGATCCCACGGCCCATCAGCGGCAGACATCAGCTGCACCAGCGGATACTCACAGATCTCACGCAAGGCCTCCAGATTGCCCACCTCGAATGACTGGATGAACACCGGCGCCGTTCCCGCGCCACGCATCAGCGAAGCCAGCAGCAGCGGCTCGAGCGCCAGACCCTGCGCAGCGAAATGTGATGGATGCTTGGTCTCCGGATACACGCCGATGCAAGGCTTGCCCTGCGAATGCCGCGCAGTATTCACCTGCGCCAGCAGCGCCAGGATCTCATCGAAGCTGGGGATGCCGAACTCACCGTCATGTCGCGCATTCGCCGGACGCAGCTCCGGGATTCGCTCGCGGGCGCGCAGCGTCCTGAGTTCCGCAAATGTGAAGTCTTCGGTGAACCAGCCCTCCATCAGCACGCCATCGATGGACTGGCTGCGACGCCGCGATGCAAATTCCTCACGCGTCGCCACATCGGTGGTGCCGCTGATCTCGTTCTCATGTCGCGCGACCAGCACGCCATCCCGCGTGGCCACCAGATCCGGTTCGATGTAATCGGCGCCCTGCAGAATGGCCAGGGCATAGGCCGGCAGCGTGTGCTCGGGCAGGTAGCCACTGGCTCCGCGATGCGCGATCAGCAACGGCGCAGCCACGACATCCTCCTATCTCATCGTGACGAGTTCTTCGGCAGCCGTGGGATGGATGGCCACGGTGTCGTCGAAATCCCGCTTGGTGGCGCCCATGCGCACCGCGACGGCGAACCCCTGCAGCATCTCGGCCACGTCGCGACCGGCCAGATGCACACCCACCACGCGCTGCTCCGGCCCCACGGTGACCAGTTTCATGCGCGTCTTGTGTTTCGCTTCAGTGAGCGCGTGATACATGGGCACGAAGCTCGATGTGTAGCATTTCACTGAGTCGCCAAAGCGCGCGCGCGCCTGAGGCTCGGTGAGTCCCACGGTTCCCAGGGGCGGGTGACCAAACATGACGGTAGGGATGTTGTCGTAAGACAACTTGCGGTCCTTCATGCCGCCCCACAGGCGATCTGCGAGACGTCGGCCCGCGGCAATCGCCACGGGCGTCAGCGTGGCGCGACCTGTGACATCGCCAATCGCAAACACGCTCGCTGCCGAGGTCTGCTGGTACTCATCCACCGCGATGTAGCCACGCTCGTCATGACGCAGATCGAGCGCGGGATCGATGAAGTCGGTGACCGGATCCCGTCCTGCAGCCCAGATGACCACATCCTGCGCATCGACACGCTGGCCGCTGCCGAGGTGCACATTGAGCCGGCCATCGCTGCCGCGTTCCAGCTGCGTGGGCGCCGCCTGCAGCAGCAGGCGCGCGCCGGCGCCGATGAGCCCCTCATGCGCCGCTTCGATCAGCAGCGGGTCGAACTCGCGCACCAGCGTGGGTCCGCGCACGATCATCGTCACTTCACTTCCCAGCACGGCGAATACGCCGGCGATTTCCACCGCGATGTAGCCACCGCCGACTACGGTCACCCGCTGGGGTCGCTGTTCCAGCGCAAAGAATCCGTCCGAGTCCAGGCCCAGCTCCGCGCCCGGTATCTCCGGTTGGTGCGGTCGCCCACCCGAGGCGATCAGCAATCTTTCACCGCTTAACTTGCGTCCGTCCACCTCGACCGTGTGCCCATCGAGCAGGCGCGCCCACCCGCGCACCACCGTCACCTTGCTCTTGGCGAGATTGGTCTCATAAATGCCATTGAGCCGCGCCACGTAGGCGTCACGCCTGGCTTTGAGTGCAGACCAGTCATGCCCGGCGATGCTGACGTCGAATCCGTAACCGCGGGCATCGGCCACGGCACCCACGAATTCGGCCGCGTTCCACATCAGTTTCTTGGGGACGCAACCCACGTTGACGCAGGTGCCGCCCAGGCGGCCCGCCTCCACCAGGGCCACGCGGGCGCCGTACTCGGCCGCCCTCCTGGCCGTGGCGATGCCGCCGCTGCCGCCGCCGATGACGATCAGGTCGTAGTCGTATGCCATGCCCCGGATGGTACCTCTGGCCGGGTGCGCCCGCGGCGCATGACCAGATGCACGCCGTTAGAATAGGCGCATGAATACATCAAACCCCCTCTTGAACGGCGGCCCGCTGCCCGCATTCGACCTGATTCGGCCTGAACACGTGGAAGCGGCCATCCGGGAGCTGCTGGACGACAGCCGCCAGCGCGTCAGCGAAATCGAGAGCGCCACCCCGCCTACCTTCCGCACCGTCATCGAACCACTGGAAGAGCTGGGACATCGCCTCTCGCGTTCCTGGTCCCCGGTGGGCCACCTGAACGGCGTCATGAACAATGAGGCACTGCGCGAGCAGTACAACGCCTGCCTGCCACTGCTCTCGGCTTATGGCACCGATCTGAGCCAGAACGAGTCCCTGTTCCGCGCCTTCAAGGCGGTGCGTGAACGCGAAGCCGCCGCGCTGGATGCGGAGCAGCTGGCCGTGGTCGATCACGCACTGCTCGATTTCCGCCTGGCCGGTGTGGCGCTGGATGGGCCGAAGAAGGAACGCTTCAAGGCCGTGATGCTCGAGCTGTCGACTCTGGCAGCGAAGTTCGAAGAGAACGTGCTCGATGCCACCAATGCCTTCACGCATGAAGTCACCAGCGAGGGCGAGCTGGCGGGGCTCAATGCGATGATCGTCACGCAGGCGCGCGAACGCGCCACTGCCGCCGGCAAAAGCGGCTGGCTGCTCAGCCTGGACCAGCCCACCTATGTGGCCGTGGTCACGGACTCGCGCTCGCCGGATCTGCGCCGGACTTTCTATGAAGCCTGGAGCACACGCGCTTCAGACAAGGGCCCCACGGCGGGCCGCTTCGACAACGCCGCGGTGATGGAATCGCTGCTGCGACTGCGTCATGAAGCCGCGCAGCTGCTGGGCTATCCCAACTATGCGCAATTCGCGCTGGCACGGCGCATGGCGCGCAGCGTCGAAGAGGTGCTGACCTTCCTGCGCCAGGTCGCCGCCGCGGCACGCCCTGCCGCCGAACGCGAGCTGGCCGAGCTCACCGCCTTCGCGGGCCGCACGCTCGATGCCTGGGACATCACTTTCTATTCCGAACGCCTGCAGGAAGAGCGCTACAGCATCTCGCAGGAAGAACTGCGCCCGTACTTTGCGCTGCCGCGCGTGCTCGATGGCTTGTTCGCGGTCATTCACCGGCTGTTCCGGATCTCCTTCCGGCAGCGCATGGATGTGCCGCTGTGGCATCCGGATGCCCGCTACTACGATGTGCTGCGCTCCGACCTGGCCGGCGATGGCATGGAAGTGATCGGCGGCTTCTATCTTGATCCTTATGCGCGCCCCAACAAACGCAGTGGCGCATGGATGGATGACTGCGTGGGCCGCAAGCAGCTCTCCACCGGCACTGCCGTGCCAGTGGCCTACCTGGTGTGCAATGCGCTGCCGGGCGCCGATGGCCAGCCCGCACAGCTCACGCATGACGATGTGGTGACGCTGTTCCATGAATTCGGTCACGGACTGCATCACCTGCTGACGCGGGTGCGGTATCCCTCCATCTCCGGCATCAACGGCGTGGCCTGGGACGCAGTGGAACTGCCCAGCCAGTTCCTCGAGAACTACGCCTGGCAGCCCGAGGTGCTGCGAGAAATCGCGCGGCACATCGCTACCGGTGAAACCCTCCCCGAGGAAAAGATCACGCAGCTGCTGCGCACGCGCAGCTTCCAGGCTGGCATTGCCACATTGCGGCAGGTGGAGTTCGCGCTGTTCGATTTCCGGCTGCATGCGGAGTACGACCCTGCGCGCGGCGGTCGCGTCCAGGAGATCCTCGCCGAGGTGCGCAGGGAAGTGGCCATCATCAAAGTGCCCGAGTGGAACCGCTTTCCGAACAACTTCGGACACATCTTTGCCGGCGGCTATGCGGCGGGCTACTACAGCTACAAGTGGGCGGAAGTGCTGTCGGCCGACTGCTACGCGGCCTTC
>DATNCK010000303.1:0-12468 GCA_035571575.1 Steroidobacteraceae bacterium
GGTTTATCTTGCGAAGGCCTGGCTGTATTCGTTCTCCACCGAGCTTGCCGTGACATCAAAGCGGGTGATCGCAAAATTCGGCTTCATCCGCCGCAGCACCGTCGAGCTGCGGCATGACAAGGTCGAAAGCATGCAGGTGGAGCAGAGCATCATCGGCCGCATCTTCGATTTCGGCAGCATCGTGATCACGGGATCGGGCGGCACGCACGCCCCCATCCCTTATATTGCGCATCCGCTGCAGTTTCGCAGCATCGCGCTGGCCGGCATCGAGGCAAAGCCGGCCTGAACGCCGACCTTCGGGCAGATCCAGAGCGAATCCAGATCAGAGTAGATCTGATCTCGCTTCAGTAACACTGCCTGCACCGCCTTTCACCACGCGCGCGAGTCCCGCCGCTTCGGGCAGCACCTGGTCGGCGTAAAAGCGGCAGGTCTGCAGCTTGGCCTGGTAGAACGCGTCGTCGGGCCTGGCACTCAGTGCAGCCTCGGCAACCGCCGCCGCGCGCGCCATCAGCGCGCCCGCCACCACAGTGCCGCAGAGCTTCAGATAAGGCACTGACACAGACAGCGCTCGTGCAGGCTCTTCGCCATGCAGCCGCAATACAGATTCGGTGGCATCGCGCAGCGCAGTCAGCGCTTCGGTGGAAGCGTTGCGCAGCGCCTTGGCCTCCGGCGTCATCGCACGCGCGGCGTTCATCTCCGCCAGCAGATCCTGAATCAGTGACGCCATCGCGGCGCCGCGATCGCGCCCCAGCTTGCGGCCGATGAGATCATTCGACTGGATGCCCGTGGTGCCCTCGTAAATCGTAGTGATGCGCACATCGCGCAGGAACTGCGATGCGCCGGTTTCTTCGATGAAACCCATGCCGCCGTGCACCTGCACGCCGGTGGAGGTCACCTCCATCGCAGTTTCCGTGCACCAGCCCTTCACCACGGGAATCAGCAACTCCGCTCGCGCCAGCGAGGCTGCACGCGTCGCTTCATCGGCCTCGCGATGGCCGCGATCCAGCTCCAGCGCGGCGTAGTAGCACAGCGCGCGCATGGCCTCGGTGCGCGCCTTCATCGACAGCAACATCCTCTTCACATCCGGATGCTCGATGATGGCCACCGGTGAAGCCAGACCCGCCGCGCGTCCCTGCTTGCGATTGCGCGCCCAGTCCAGCGCCTGCTGCAGCGCGCGTTCGGACTGCGCCAGTCCCTGCACGCCCACCGACAATCGCGCCGCGTTCATCATGATGAACATGAACGCGAGACCCGTGTGTGGTGCACCCACGAGATAGCCGACCGCGCCTTCCTTCTCGCCGAAAACCATCACGCAGGTGGGGCTGGCATGAATGCCCAGCTTGTGTTCGATCGACAGACAACGCAGATCATTCGGCGCGCCGCGCGATCCATCGGGATTGATCAGGAACTTGGGCACCACGAACAGTGAAATGCCCTTCACGCCTTCGGGTGCACCGTCGATGCGCGCCAGCACCAGGTGAATGATGTTGTCGGTGAGATCGTGATCGCCGTAGGTGATGAAGATCTTCTGGCCGAAGACGCGGTAGTGGTCGCCTTCGGGCACGGCGCGTGAGCGGATGAGCGCGAGGTCGGAACCGGCCTGCGCCTCGGTGAGGTTCATCGTCCCCATCCACTCGCCGCTGACGAGGCGCGGCACGAAGGCGGCCTTTTGTTCCTCGGTGGCCGAAGCCGCGATGGCGCCGACCGCGCCATGTGCCAGCGAGGTGCCCAGATAAAACGCCATGTTGGCGGCGAACATCATCTCTTCGACGGCGCTGGTCACCACATGCGGCACGCCTTGCCCGCCCAGATCCGTGGACACGGGAAGCTGGGTCCAGCCCGCTTCGATATAGGCGGCGTAGGCCGCAGGGAACCCATCCGGCGTCTTAACGCCTTCTGGTGTCCAGCGCGCCCCCTGCTCATCGCCAGTGCGATTGAGCGGCTCCAATACATTTTCGGCGAATTTGGCGGCTTCTTCGATGATATTGTCGGCAAGTTCGCCGGAATAGTCTATGTCCGCATAGCCCTTCTGCAAGGCGGCGTCGCCCAGCAGCTCGTGCATGACGAAACCGATCTCGCGCAGTGGCGCCTTGTACATTTCCCGCTCCCGAAAGTCTTAGCCGGCAACCTTGCGCGCAGTGGCGGCTGCAGCGGGCTGCTCGGGCGCACCGGCCAGTGCCGGCACCACATGCGCACCGAGATAGTCGATGAAACTGCGCACGGCCGGATCACCGGCCCGTTCGCCCGGCGTCACGGCCGTCAGTTCCACGCGATCGGCGATCTCCCAATCCGGCAGCAATCGCACCAGCCGCTTCATCGCCAGGCCATTGCGGCACAGGAATTCGGGCAGCGCGCCGATGCCCAGGCCTGCCGCCACGGCGCCATGCAGCGCGGAGAGATCCTGCGCCACCAACCGCGGCGCCGCCGGCACAGTGACGCTGCCACCGCCCTTGGCCAGCCGCAGCACGCCATCCGGCCGCGACGCCGCCCACAGCAACGCGTGGTGCGCCAACTCACTGGGTGACTGCGGAATGGCCTTGCCGGCCAGATAATTCGGCGCAGCGCAGAGAATCATCGGCGGCTTGCCGAGAGAGGTAGCTACTTCGCCGTCGACGAGGCGACCGTCGCTGCGCAGCTCGACATCGAAGTCGTCCTGGCTGTGAATATCTTCGGCGTTGATCAGTCGCAGCTGGATCTGCGGAAAGCTCTCGAGAAAACGCGGCACCAGCGGCGCCACCAGCAATCGGCCAAAACCCTGATCGATGGCCACGCGCAGAGTGGATCCTTCCGCGATGGGTTGCAGCGCCGAGCGTGCCGCCTCCACTTCGAGTGCCACGCGCTGGCAATGCGCAAGGATGGCCTTGCCCGCAACGGTAAGCGCGATGCGCCGGGTCGTGCGCTCCAGCAGCCGGGCACCCAGCGCGCGCTCCAGTGCTGCCACCGAGCGGCTGACCCGCACCTTGGGCACCCCGAGCTTGCGCGCCGCGGCCGTAAAGCCGTTGTGCTCCACCACCCGCGCAAACACCGCCATGTCATCCGCGATCATTGAATGGTTCATTTTTTGCGCCAATGCCACCCCTGATTAAGTCACATTGTAGCGCCGGCGGTTTGAATTTGACATCCACGGGAGCTGGATCACGGCAATCGGGGGTCGCCAAGGCCACACTTCCGGACATGCGCGAAGCTGACAGCACCACCATCAAATCCCTGCCCACGAAGGTGGAAGAGATCGCGCTGGAAATCGCTGCCGCGCTGGCGGGCCGCAGCATCTACCGCACGTCGATTCACGATGCCACCGGCGCTGCGATGTGGGTGTCCGAAGGGGAACTCGACCAGACGGAGATGGCCTTCGTTCTGGATGCGCTGGATTGCCTGGCGCTGGAGCCTTCGCGCCTGTGCTACGAGCGCGAAGCTGCCAAGGGTCGTGGACTGGTGGCCTTTGCGGCACGCGATCCACGTGGCGCCCTGCATGGCGCGCTGGTGCTTGATGCCAATCTGCGCTCGCTGGGCGGTCGCACCGGCGAACGACTGGCGCTGCCGCAGTTCGCGCGACTGCTGCATCGCCTGGCGCTGCGACTGTCGGGCACCAAGCCGCGCGTCAGCGTGCCGGTGCCCAGACACGATGGCATGGCGGTCACGCTGTACGTGCAGCAGCTGCTGAAGCTGCGCAGCACCGGCCGCACGCGGCGCTACGAGGTGCTGCTGCGTGCCGACTCCGCCGAGTCCGCGCCGCAGGAAGCGCCGCGCGACCTACTCGACAAGGCCGAGGATCCGGACAGCGGCGGCGTGCTCGACCGCGTGGTCGTGGGCGAGCTGTGCAGCTGGCTGGCTGAGAATCGCAAGCAGCTGGATGTGGATCCGGCGGCTTTCTCGGTGAATCTCTCCACTGGCGCGCTGCTCAACGAGCCCTTCATGGATTTCGTCGAGAAGGCCATCAAGGCCGCGCACATCAATCCGCGCATGCTGGGCTTCGAGATCCGCGAAGCGCAGTGCCGCCAGCATCTCGATGAGGTGACCCGCTTCGTCAAGTTCTGCGAACGAGTGGGCTGCCAGGTGGCCATCGACGATTTCACCTTCCATTCCGATGTGCTGCCGCTGCTGCGACAGCGCGCCGTGCGCATGTTGAAAATCGACGCCTCGCTCACCGTAGCGGCGCTGAAGGACAAGGTTGCGCAGGCGCAGGTGGCGGCCATTTCGCATGGCTCGCGCGTGCTGGGCATGCACTGCGTGGCCAAGCGCATCGAGTCGCCGGTGGCGCGTCAGTGGCTGTCGGCCATCGGCGTGGATTTCGCGCAGGGCTACCTGCTGGAAGGGCCGCTGCCCATCACCGAGCTCGCCTCGCTGCGACTCACCGAGCCGGTACGCCGCGCTTGACGGCGCGGCGCCACGATCCCAGGCATTTCGCGCTGCTTTACCAGCTGTAACGCACCTTGTAACGCACTGTCCGGTTGCTGTTCTTCGGCACCTTCACCGGAAACAGGATGGTGCGCGCATCTTCCTTCTCGTAGGCCTGGCTGCTGGACAGCACCTGCCAGTTGCTCCAGCGGAACAGGAACTCGCGCACCTGCACCTCGACGTCGTCGTCCTTGTGGTTGCGGACCTCGACCTCGATCTCTTCCTCGATCCAGCGCGCCCGCGCATCGCTGACGAAGTTCACCTGCTTGCGCTCACCCACCACATCGAAGGCCGAACCCAGTTTGATGCGCACGCGCTCATCGCGCGGCGTGTGGTCGATGACATCCTCGCCGATGAATTCCAGCGAACTGTCCGCGGCATCGAGGCGCGAGACGCGCACGCGGCCCGCGGGCAGCGGCACACCCAGGCCTGAGGCCTTGTCATTGCGGAATTCCAGGTAGGCATCGACCTTGCGCTCACCGCCGCCGGGGAAATTACGGTCCTCGTAGCGGGCTGTGCCGAAGAACGGCGTGGCGTTGCTCAGCACCAGCATGCGTTTCGCGGGCACCTGCTTCGCCTGGTCGAAGAGCTCGAGCTGCTTGGTGGAATTGTTGGGCAGCGTGGTGCGGCGACCCAGTGTGTACAGATGAAATTCGTCGAAGGCCTTTTCCTCGAAACCACCATCAGCCGCATCGGACTTGCGCGCGGCCATCATCATCACTTCCGGCCGCGGCGGCGCCGGCGCGCGATGCACATCGCCAGCGATCAGCTTCAGCCTTGCCTCCGGAAAGGTGGCGCCGGACTGGTTGATGATGCTCACCCAGGCCGACAGATCGACGAAGCCGTTGTTCGCATCCTTGCCGGCATTGAAGATCAGGTTGTAGTCGGCCCACCAGGTGATGCCACCTGTCTGGTAAGTGACGCGCGCGCGTTGCGTGCCGCCGCGCTGCGAATTGATATCCCACAGCAGCGTGGGCCGCGTGATCAACCCACCCGGCAGCTCCTGGAAGCGCAGCGCAGAGTAGTCGCGCAGCGCCGTGATGGCGCCGTCATTGCCGCGCAGCACCAGCCCATCGACAGAAGACAGCAACGTTCCCGAGGCAGTGTTGCTGCCACCGCCGGCCTGGTTGCGCTCCACGGTCAGCGGTTTGTCGATGTATTTCAGCAGCAGCTTGTCGGTGCTCACCAGATCGAACTGGAAGTTCTGCTCCAGTACGCGCGCGGCCGGATCCGTGAGCGAGGTGAAGGTGACGGTGGTGGGATCGATCAGCGCCGCCACATCGGTGAAACGCAGCTGCGAGCGGCCGGCCGAGAGCTGCACCCCCCGCTCCTGTCGCACCATGGCGTAGCCAGGAACATTCATTGCGGGCGGAGTTCCCTGACCGGGCAGCGGCCGGTAGTACTCCGGGGAGATGGCCCCGGGCTGGGCGGAGCTGTAAATGGTGACCGCTACATCGTCTTCGGGAGCGCCGGCCGCCTGGGCGGCCTGCTGGGCGGCGATGCCCATCAGGGCCGTGACCAGCACGCCCTGCACTGCGGAACGGACGGTAAGTGATCTGGCGCGCTGTTTTGACATGTTCCTGACCCCAAGGCGGAAAAAGTGTGAAGCAGTCCGGGTTAGGTGCGGACGGCCGATGCACGATACCCCAAATGGACGCGACCTTTATCGAGCAGAACCAGATCATCGAGCGCTACCTTGCGGGCCGATTGCCGTTGAAGGGTGCACAGGATTTCGAGCGCTACTGCCGCGAAAACCCCGAGGCCCTGACCAAGCTGGGAATGGCCGATCGCATCCACATGGGGCTGCGTCTGATGGACGCATCGGGCCAGCCCGAACCTTGGACAGAGAAGCCGGTTCCGTTCTATCAGAAGCCGGTGGCCATCGCGGCCGTGACGGCGCTGGCGGGCACCCTGCTGATCGCCTCGCTGATGCTGCTGGCCAGCAACCGGCAGAAAGACCGGCGCATCGTGGCGCTGAGCGATGAGGTGCACCAGCAGCCGCTGCTGCCGGTGCGTTCCACGCGCGCGATTGTCGTGCAGCCTTCGCGCAGCGGACCGCTGGACCACAGCATGTTCGCCGTTGGTGGTCACGAAACCGAAATGGCCGATTTCAAGTTCGACGTTTCCTGGTCCACCTACAGCAATTTCCGCATCACCATCGAGCGTGTGGATCAGGGCCGCGTGGCGGTACTCACGAACATCGCCAAGGATTCCAACGGGCATCTGCGCCTGTCGCTGAACAGTTCCGCGCTGGGGCCTGGCGACTATCGAACGACGCTGGAGGGCCTGGACTGGCGCGGCTCACCGGTGCCGCAGGCCTGGGCCAGCTTCGCCATCCAGCATTGATTCAGCCCTGGCGCAACGTCGCCATCGGTGGCTGCAGCAGCGCGCTGCGTGTGGCCAGATAGCCCGCAACGCAGACCAGCGCGGCACTGCCCAGTGCGCCGCCCAACCACATCAGCGGCTCTGGCCTGAATGGCAGATCCAGCAGGCGCGTCGAAACGATGTAGCCACCGACCGATGCGGCGGCGGCGGCCATGATTCCGGCGAGCGAGCCGATCAGCAGGAATTCCAGCAGCACGCCCGCAATCACCGTGCGACGCGATGCGCCCAGCGTGCGCAGCATGGCGCTCTCATAGCGCCGCTCATCGCGCGTGACCTGCACCGCGGCCAGCAGCACCACCACACCTGCGAGCAGCGTGAAGACAAACACGCCCTGCACCGCCAGCACGGCCTTATCGAGGATGGAGCGCAGCTGCGAAAGCAGATCGTCCATGTCGAAGATGGAGACACTGGGGAAGCGCCGCACCAGCGCAGCAATGGAGGCCGGGTCGGTGGGCCGGTATTGCGCGCTGCCCATCCATGTGCCGGCCGCACCATCGAGCAGGCCGGGCGCGAACATCAGGAAAAAGTTGGGCTGCATGCTGTCCCAGTGCACTTCGCGGAAGCTGGAGATGGTGGCTTCGACGCTTTCTCCGGCGACATCGAAGCCCAGCTTGTCACCCAGCTTCAGTCCCATCGAGGTCTGCATGTCCTTAGCGACCGAGATCAACGGCTGCCCGGCTTCGGCCGCGGTGAACCAGTGTCCCTCCGTGATGCGATTGTCCGGGCCGATCTCCGTGGCCCAGGTTAGATTCTGCTCGCGACCGGCGAAGCCTTCGCCGCGCTGGTTGTTGAAGCGCCGCTTGTCGGCCGGCGCGCCGTTGATGGTCACCAGGCGGCCGCGAATCATGGGCAGCATGCGCGACAGCTTGCCGCCATCGGCCTCGATCATGCCGCGGAAGGCATCGCGATCCTGCGGCGGAATATTCACGAAGAAATAATTGGGCGCATTCCTGGGCAATTGCGCGCGCCAGTCGTCGATCAGGTTGCCGCGCAGGATCGTCAACAGCAGCAGCGCCGATAGTCCCAGCCCCAATGCCACGATCTGCACCACGCTCTCGGCGCGGCGGCGCGCGAGATTGGCGGCGCCATAACGCCACGCGACGCCGAGCCTGCCACGCAGCCTCGAGACGACGGCCACCAATGCCAGCGCTACCAGCGTCAATGCCAGCGTGGTCAGCGTGAGCCCGGCCACGAATCCCAACGCGGTGCGCACGTCACCGGTGACCTCGGCGACCAGCAACGCCACGGTGAGCGCTGCCGGACCGAATGCCAGTATGGCGCCCAGTGGTGGTGGTCCGATGTCACGACGCAGTACGCGCATGGCCGGCACGCGTGCGAGGCGCAGCATGGACGGCAGCGCAAAGCCGATGAGCAGCAGCAGTGCTGCCGCAAGGCCCAGCAGCAGGGGCATCCATCCTGGAGGAGGCAGTTCCGTGGTGATCAGATCGCCGAGCACGGCGAGCAATCCCATCTGCGCGAGAAATCCGGCTGCAGATCCGCTCACCGTCGCGACCAGCGCGATGCACACCAGCTGCGTGAGGCACAGCAGCAGCACCGAGCCGCGCGTGGCGCCCAGTGTCTTCAGCAACGCAGCCAGGTCGAGGTGGCGTTGCACGTAGCGTCGCGCCGTCATCGCAATGGCCACGGCACACAGCAGTACACCGGCAAGACTGGCCATCGAAAGGAAACGCGCCGCCCGTTCGGTGGCGCGGCCCACCTGGGGGCTGGCGTCGGCGATGTCGCGCAGGCGTTCCGCAGCGGTCTTGTGACCTTTCAGCCAGGTCGCAAAAGCCTGGGTATCACTGCGTCCGCCGGCAAACAGCGCGGCATAGGTCGCACGACTGCCGGGCTGGATGAGTTGCGTGGCGGCGAGATCCGCCTCGTTCATCAGCAGCGAAGGAACGAGATCGACAAAGCCCGAGCCCTGATCCGGTCGGGAAATGAGCACACGCGTTACGCGCAGCGATGCAGCACCTACGGTGAGCACATCGCCCACCTGCGCGCCCAGCGCCGACAGCAGGCGTGAATCCGGCCAGATTTCTCCAGCAGCCGGAATACCAGTGGCGGGCTGGGGTTCACCAAAGGCACGATCTGCCACCCGCGCCTTGCCGCGTAGTGGATAACCCGTGCTCACCACCTGCACATTCGTGAGCTGCGTGGCATCACCCTTGAGCACCACCGAAATCGTCCAGGTGACCCGTGCGTGTCGAAGTCCCTGCTTTTCGGCCTCGGCATCGTAGCGAGTGCCGATGACCTCGGGTGAGTACAGGCGCAGATCCGCGCCCAGCACTTCGCTGGCCTGCAGCTGCATGGCGCGGTCGATGCGATCGGCGAGAAATCCAACACCGGTCAATGCGGCCACCGCGACGAACAACGCCAGGAACAGCACGGCCAGATCGCCGGAGCGCCACTCCCTGGCCAGCGATCTCAAACCCAGCAACACGGCGGCGCGCTGGCTCATGTCAGATCAGTCTTCCGGCCGACATCGTGAGGGTGCGGCCGCAGCGCGCCGCCAGGCGCGCGTCGTGCGTAACCAGTACCAGCGTGGTGTGAAACTCCCGATTCAGATCGAACAACAGCTGGCAGATGCTGTCGCCGGTTGCGGTGTCCAGATTGCCGGTGGGTTCATCTGCGAACAGCACGGCCGGACGCGTTACCGAAGCGCGCGCCAGCGCCACGCGCTGCTGCTCGCCGCCCGAGAGCTGGCGTGGATAGTGCCCGCCACGTTCGTCGAGTCCTACACGCTTGAGGATGGTGCGCGCTCCATCGCGAGCGTCCGTGCGGCCAGTGAGCTCCAGCGGCAGCATCACGTTTTCCAGCGCGGTTAGCGATTGAACCAGATGAAAGGCCTGGAACACGAAGCCCACGCGATCAGCGCGCACGCGGGCGCGCGCATCCTCACCGAGGGCACTGAGTTCGCGGCCATCCAGCCACACCTGCCCGGAAGTGGGCAGATCGAGCCCCGCCAGCATGGCCAGCAAGGTGGACTTGCCGGCTCCAGAGGCGCCCACCAGCGCCACCGATTCGCCGGAGAGGATTTCCAGCGACACGGCGTCGACAATGGTCAGTTCGCCCTCGGGACTGCTAACCTTCCGCGTCAGGTCCTGGGCCTTGAGGACAATTTTGCGCTCCATCCGGATACTGCTCTTTGCGCTGCTGGTGACCTGCGATGCCGTCGCTGCATCCAGCGAGCGGACCCTGCTGGTCTTCGGAGACAGCCTGAGCGCAGCACATGGATTGAGAGCCGAACAGGGCTGGGTGGTCCAGCTGCAGCAACGGCTTGTGTCTCAAGGGTACGGGTACCGGGTGGTGAACGCCAGCGTCAGCGGCGAAACCACCAGCGGCGGCCGCGGGCGCATCGATCGCGCACTGGCGCAACATCGACCGGCGGTGGTACTGCTCGAACTGGGCGGCAATGACGCCTTGCGCGGCCTGCCCATCCGTGACACGCGGGCCAACCTCAAAGCCATGATCGACGCGGCGCGCAACATCGGCAGCAAGGTGCTGCTGCTGGGGATTCGCATACCGCCAAACTACGGCGCCGCCTACGCGCAGTCTGTCGATGCCATGTATGTGGCACTCGCCGCGGAGAACAAAGTGCCACTGGTTCCGTTCATTCTCGAAGGCTTTGCGCTCGATCCGCGCTACATGCAGGAGGATGGCATTCATCCGAATGCCGCCGGCCAGCCCAAGGTGCTGGAGAATGTGTGGCCCGCACTCATGCGGCTGCTCGAGCACTGATATGCAGAAGATCTGGCTGAAGGAATATCCGCCCGGCGTGCCGCAAGACGTCGATGTGAACGAGTATCCGTCGCTGGTGGCGCTGGCCGACGACGCCTTGCGGCGCTACGCAGATCTCGATGCCTACGTGATGATGGATCGGGCCATGCGCTACAGCGAGGTGGACCGCCTGGCCGCGGCCTTCGCCTGCTGGCTCCAGGCGCAGGGTTGCGTGAAAGGCGATCGCATCGCGCTGATGCTGCCCAATGTGCTGCAGTATCCCATCGCGATGATCGGGGCTCTGCGCGCTGGCCTGGTGGTGGTGAATACCAATCCGCTGTACACGGCGGATGAACTCAAGCACCAGCTGAATGATGCCGGCGCCACCGTCATCGTTGTGCTGGAGAACTTCTGCAGTGTCGTGCAGCAGGTAAAGGCCGACACCAAGCTGAAGCATGTAGTGGTTGCCAGCGTCGGAGAACTGTTGCCCGCGCTGAAAGGCGCCGTGGTCGACTTCGTGCTGCGCAACGTACAGCGAAAGGTTCCGGCCTGGCGCATCGACGGTGCGCAGCGATTCAAGGCCCTCATTCGGGCGCATGAGGGACAGCGGCCGCGGCCGGTGGCGCTATCACACGACGATCTGGCCTATCTGCAGTACACCGGAGGCACCACCGGCGTTGCCAAGGGCGCCATGCTCACGCACGGCAACATGGTGGCCAATGTGCTGCAGGCCCACGGCTGGTTCCAGCAGGTGAAGATCGCCAATGCCGTGTTCTACATCGCGCTGCCGCTGTATCACATCTTTTCGCTGACGGCGAACTGCTGGCTTTTCATGCTCGCCGGCGGCACTGGAATCATGGTGCCCAACCCGCGCGACTTCCCCGCGTTCGTGAAGATTCTGAAAAAGTATCCGCCGAGCTGCTTCCTCGGCGTGAACACGTTGTTCAATGCGTTGATGAGCACACCGGGATTCGATGGCATCCGCTTCAACAAGCTGGTGGCATGCGTAGGCGGCGGCATGGCTGTACAGGGTGCGGTCGCCGAGCGCTGGCTCAAACTCACCGGCTGCCCCCTGAGCCAGGGATGGGGACTTACCGAAGCCTCACCCGTCGTCGCCGTCTGCCGCCTGCGGGACAAAGAATTTACGGGTGCCGTCGGTTTGCCCGTGCCATCAACCGATGTCACCGCACGCGATGATGCGGGCCGGGAGCTCGGCATCAACGAAACCGGAGAGATCTGCGTGCAGGGTCCGCAGGTGATGAAGGGTTATTGGCAAAGACCCGACGAAACCGCCCAGGTCATGCTGCCAGACGGCTGGCTGCGTACTGGCGACATTGGCCGCATCGACGAACGCGGCTTCGTGTTCCTGGAAGACCGCAAGAAGGACATGATTACCGTCTCGGGCTTCAAGGTGTACCCGAACGAGCTGGAAGATGTGGCCGTCAAGCATCCCGGCATTTTCGAAGCTGCGGCGATTGCCGAGCACGATGATCGATCAGGCGAAGTAGTGGCGCTGTATGTGGTGCGCAAGGATCCGTCGCTGACGGCGGAAGATGTGATCAGTTATATGCGTCAGCACCTGACTTCATACAAGGTGCCGCGACACGTGTACTTTAAAACGGAATTGCCGAAGAGCAATGTCGGAAAGATCCTCAGGCGCGAATTGCGCGAGAAGGGGTGAGTCGCGGGGTGCGAGAAATGCGCTTTCGGCCTCCTTCCTTTTCGCTTTCGCCAACGTAGGCGAAGACGTGCATGCCTGCGCTCACGGCGTTTGCCTCCGGCAAAGACGGGACACGACGTGTCTCGAGCCAATCCTCTATCGCTTCAAGGCATGCCGCACCCTGCTGGCGCGTGAACTCGGCAAAGGCGCGTGCCTGACGTGAATCGAGATCAGGTATATGTGCGTATCGCTCGATGAGCGAGGTCTTACGGGCAGTTGTGTGGGTATTCCGCTTAACCGTTTCCACA
>DATNCK010000304.1:0-7941 GCA_035571575.1 Steroidobacteraceae bacterium
AGCGGCATGAAGGCGGCCTTCAATGGCGTGCCCAGCCTGTCGGTGCTGGATGGCTGGTGGATCGAAGGCTGCATCGAGGGCGTGACCGGCTGGGCCATCGGCGATGGCGATCCCGCCGGCGCCGATGCCAAGGCCCTCTACGAGAAGCTGGAACAGGTAGTCCTGCCGCTTTACTACGGCAACGACGGATCCTCCGAGGGTTGGGTCCGCGTCATGAAAGGCGCGATCAGCAAGAACGCTGTTTACTTCAACAGCCATCGGATGATGCGCCGCTATGGTACCGAAGCCTATGTTCGTTGACCGTCGCCGATTGCCGATGACTCATCGACCGCCGGTCTGGGCTACCGCTCCATCCGATCGTCGGGCACGCATGCCCCTGCGTCACGCACGAAGCTCACGTGGCCTTGCCGGCTGCAATTGCGGCGACGAATGCCTCGAGCTTGCCGGCATGCTGTCCGCCGTCGATCTCTGCGTCGTTGAAGAAGGCGCTGGCCACCGGCGACTGATCGCATAGCCCGGTCATGGCATGCAGCACCTTTGGCGCGCCGGATCCGCCCTGCGTGCAGAACAGGGCGATGCGTGTGAAATCATTGCGGTGCCTGGCGATGTACGCGCGCATCGGAGCGGAGACCTTGCCGGCCCAGACGGGCGTGCCGAGCACCACCAGCGCATAGTTGCGCGGCTGCAGCGCATCCGGCTCGATGGTGACCGCGGTGCCGCGCAATGCCTCGCGGGCCGAGCGCCAGTAGCCCAGCACGCCGCGGCGCGAAGTGCGCTCGCGAATCGCCTCGCAGTCCGCGCCGGCCGCCCGCGCAATCTGCTCGGCGACACGCCGTGTGTAGCCGCTGCGGGAGAAGTAGACGACGAGGATGTCTCTCATTGCGCCACGCTAGAGCCGCGGCGGCAGCGCGCCAATACGTAGAAATCGCAGCGCCAATGCTGGCGCCCGGGGGCTGTGACACTACGCGCCGACATCCACATTCGCTGCCACGCGACTGCCGGGCGGGCGCTGTTGGGCGAGCTTGCGCGGTGCGAGTAGGGTGGAGCGCATCCGCTAAGCGCTAATACGTATGGGCAGTATCCGCTGCGGCCCGAACAATGACGCGGTGTCCGACCCATTGCCAAATCCTGTTCGGGCCACGCTCGTCGCGCATGGCCTGACGAAGGTGTACCGCTCCGGTGAGGTCGAAGTACGCGCACTCGATGGGGTGGACTTCACGCTGTGCGAAGGCGAACTGTCCGTGCTGCTCGGCCCATCAGGCAGCGGCAAGTCCACGCTGCTGAATATCCTCGGCGGTCTCGATACGCCCACCACCGGCGACATCCGCTTTCGAGAGCAGCTTCTCGGCGCGGCAGATGAAGCAGCGCTCACGCGGTACCGGCGCGAGCACGTTGGCTTCGTATTTCAGTTCTACAACCTGGTGCCCAGCCTGACCGCGCGCGAAAACGTGGCGCTGGTGACCGAGATCGCGCGCCATCCGATGGATCCGACTGAGGCGCTGGCGCTCGTCGGGCTCGCGGACCGCATTGATCATTTTCCGGCGCAGCTCTCCGGTGGCGAGCAGCAGCGTGTCGCGATCGCACGCGCCATTGCCAAGCAGCCGGATATCCTGCTGTGCGATGAACCCACCGGCGCTTTGGACAGCAGCACCGGCATCCTGGTGCTGGAAGCCATCGAACGCGTCAACCGCGAACTCGGTACCAGCACCGCCCTGATCACGCATAACACCGTCATTGCCAGCATGGCCGACCGTGTGGTGCGGATCGCCGATGGCCGGATCCAGAGTGTCGAGACCAACGCCCAGCGCACGCCGGTACGCTCACTCGCGTGGTGAGGGCATGAAAGCGCTGGATCGCAAGCTGCTGCGCGAACTGTGGCGTCTGCGCGGCCAGGTGCTCGCGGTGGCGGTGATCATCGCGTCCGGCGTGGCGGTGCTGGTCATGTCGCTGTCGACGCTGGAGGCGTTGGATGACACCACCAGCGCCTACTACGAGCGCAACCGCTTCGCCGATGTGTTCGCCAATGCCGTGCGCGCCCCGCAACGCGTGGCGAACCGCGTGGCCGAATTGCCCGGAGTGCAGAGTGTGGAGGCGCGCATCACTCGCTACGCGACGCTGGATATCGAGGGGTTCGCGGAGCCGGTGATCGGCCGGCTGGTCTCCATTCCCGAAACCGGGCAACCCGTGCTCAATCAACTGGCTCTGCGCAGCGGTCGCTGGATCACGCCGGGCCGACACGATGAGGTACTGCTCAACGAATCCTTCGCCGCGGCGCACGGACTGGTGGCCGGATCGCACTTCACGGCGCTCATCAACGGCCATCGGCGCACCTTGCAGGTGGTTGGCACGGCCCTGTCGCCAGAGTTCGTGTATGCGCTCGGGCCAGGCGGCATCATGCCGGACGACAAGCGCTTCGGGATTCTCTGGATGGGGCGGGAGGCGCTTGAGTCGGCGCTGGACCTGAAGGGGGCGTTCAATGATCTTGCCGTAGGGCTGCTGCGTGGCGCCGAGGTTGAGTCGGTGCTCAGCGGAATCGATGGGCTGTTGGGTCGGTATGGCGGATTTCGCGCCATCGCCCGCGCCGACCAGCTCTCGAACTGGTTTGTGATGAACGAGATCAGCCAGCTGCGCACCATGTCCACTGTGATGCCGACGATCTTCCTGGCAGTGGCGGCTTTCCTGACCTACATGGTCCTCACGCGATTGATCGCGACCGAGCGCAGCGAGATCGGCCTGCTCAAGGCCTTCGGTTACAGTCGCTGGGAGATCAGCTGGCACTACATGAAGCTGGTGCTGGTGATTGCCGTGATCGGTATCCTCGCCGGCAGCGCCATGGGTGCCATGTTCGGACTGGACAATACGCGCCGCTACGCGGATTTCTTCCATTTTCCGATTCTGATCTACCGCCCGAGTCCGGCGTCCTTTGTCATCGCTGCGATGGTGGCGTTGGGTACGACGCTGGGAGGCGCGGTGATTGCCGTACGCCGTGCTGCCACGCTGCCACCTGCCGATGCCATGCGTCCGCCGCAGCCGGCGGTGTACCGACACGGCGGGCTGGCCACACTGGGCTGGCTCGCGCGGCTCGACCAGCCAACGCGCATCGCGCTACGGCAGATCATCCGTTGGCCGTGGCGCTCACTGTTCACCACCCTCGGCATTGCCATGTCGCTCGGACTGCTGGTCATGGGGCTGCAATGGGGCGACATGGTCGACTCGATGGCCGAGAAGTACTTCTTCGAGGCGCAGCACCAGACCATGATGATCGGGCTCACCGAGCCGCGTTCCACGACGGCCATTGAGGCACTGGCCCATCTGCCTGGCGTGATGGCGGTGGAGCCCGTGAGATTCGTGGGCGCGGACTTCTCGGTCGGTGTTCGCCGGCATCGCGGCACCATCACCGGAGTGATGCCCGCCGCCCTGTTGCAGCCCGTGCACGATGACGCGACGGGCCACGATCTCGAATTGCCGCCCGAGGGACTGATCATGTCCGTGCGGCTGGCGCAGAAGCTCGGCATCGCCGCGGGAGACTGGGTGTGGGTCGACATCCAGGCCGGTCGCCGGCCGTCGGTGCGCCTGCGGGTTGCCGCACTGTTCGAAACCATGATCGCCATGCCCGTCTACATGAACCTGGCGTCGCTGAACCGGCTGCTCGATGAACGGCCGAGTCTGGAGTACGCCAACCTGCTGGTGGATCGCAACGCCGAACCCGATCTGTTCGGAAAGCTGAAAATGCTGCCGAGTATTGGAGCCATCATGCTGCGGCAATCCGCCATTGATTCCTTCCACGCCACGATCGGTGAGCAGATGCTGATCTACACCACGATCTTCGCCGTATTCGCCGCGGCGCTGGGCATCGGTGTCACCTACAACAGTGCCCGTATCGCGCTGTCCGAGCGTGGCCGCGAACTCGCCACGCTGCGCGTGCTCGGGTTCACGCGCGGGGAGATCTCCTACATCCTGCTGGCCGAGGTGGCGCTGCTGATCGTCGCGGCTCTGCCGCTGGGATGCCTGGCGGGCCTGGGACTGACCCACCTGGTCGCGCGGTTGCTGGATACAGAACTGTTCCGTGTGCCGGTGGGTATACAGCCCGCCACTTATGGCTGGGCGGTGATCCTGACACTGCTGGCCACGGTGGCATCGGCCGCCATCGTCCGCCGTCGTATCGACAAGCTTGATCTTATTCGTGTGCTGAAGACCCGGGAGTAGCCGATGCGCGCCATGACGAGAAGACTGTTGTTCTGGGGAGGCGTGGCCGGGGCAATTGCAATCGGCCTGCTGGTGGCGTTTCGGCCGCGGCCGGTAACCGTGGATATCGTCGATATCCAACGCGGCTCGCTTGTCGTGACGGTCGGCGATGAAGGCATCACACGGGTCCACGACATCTATGTGCTCTCGGCGCCCGTGACGGGGCGCGTGCATCGCATCGATCTGCATGTCGGAGATCCAGTCATTGCGGGCAAGACGGTTGTCGCGCAGATAGAACCCATCGATCCGGCGTTTCTGGATCCGCGCAGCGAGGCACAGGCCAAAGCTGACGTGAGCGCCGCCGAGTCGGCCGAGAAACTGGCGCGTGCCGACGTAGAGATGGCCCAGGCAGAGCTCGATTTCGCGCTTCGCCAGTACGAGCGCGCCCGCCAATTGATTCTGCAGGGAACCATCTCCCAGCGCGATCTGGAGGATGCCGAGCGAACCTACCGCACCCGGCAGGCGTCACTGCTGACGTTCCAGGCCGCGCTGGACCGAAGCAGGTTCCAGCTGCAGGGAGTTCGCGCCGAACTGTTGTCGCCAGCCGAGGTGCGGCGCAGCGGGTCCCGCTGCGCGTGCATTGCGCTGCGCGCGCCAGTGGACGGCCAGATCCTGCGATTGTTGCAGCAAAGCGAAGCGGTGGTTGCAGCCAGCACACCGCTGGTGGAGATCGGCGATCCGCAGAAGTTGGAGATCGTTGTGGACCTGCTGTCAGCCGACGCCGTGAAGGTGAAGCCAGGCCAGCGCGCAATCATCGAAGGTTGGGGAGGCAGCGCACCGCTCGAGGGTCGCGTGCGACTGGTGGAACCTTTCGGCTTCACGAAGATCTCCGCACTGGGCATCGAGGAGCAGCGGGTGAACGTGATCATTGATCTGGTGAGTCCTCGCGAGCAATGGACGCGACTGGCACACGGATACCAGATCGAGGCGCGTATCGTGTTGAGTGAGCGCGAGCAGATCCTCAAGTTGCCACTCACGGCGGTGTTCCGCGATGGTACGCAGTGGGCAGCGTTCCTGGAGGTTGGCGATCGTGCCGAGTTGCGGCACGTGACGCTCGGAGAGCGAAATGGTACTGAAGCGGAAATCATCGCGGGAGTGCGCGAAGGCGAACACGTAGTGCTGCATCCCAGTGATCGCGTCGGGGACGGGGTGCGCATCGTGGCGCGCGCTGGTCCGACCTGAGGTGCAGTGCAGTTACTCGCCGTGTCGACGGGTACGGGTCGCTGTGGGTAGCCCAGCCACATTTGCTGCGGTCCCTGGTGCGTCCATCCTGACGGATTGCCTGAAGTACCTCGCGAGGAGCCACAGCGAGCCCGGCGCGGTGATGATCCACAGCCCACCTGCCGGCAGCAGCCACGGCCATACGTACACCGCGATGATGATCGGGTCGATCAGGCCGTTGGCGATGAGAAACCGCCGTAGCCATCGCTGCGAGTGATTGCCCGCGAACGTGCCCGCTGCGAACAGCGTCGCGAGGCCCATCAGCACGTAGCCCGCGCCGTCGATCACCCACATGAACGTGCCGGAGCTGACGGTGAGCCCTCGCACCATGTCGGCGGCGCCGGCGAGCTTTAACGGCACCACGACGGCCAGCTGCGTGGCATATACGATGGTCACCAGTACGGCGTACATCGTGGCCAGCACGATGGCGCAGTGTGTCCAGATACGCCGCTCGGCCAGCACTGAGTGGTGCAGCGCCACCATCGCCAGCACGAACGGCACGGGAATGCCGATCGAGAAACCGAAGATCAGGATCTCGTCCCACGGGAACGTGAGCACTCCCAGCATCTGCAATATCTGCACGATGCTGTAGCCCGCTGCCATGGCGAACGCGGCGAGGGATGACCAGAACCCGACTTTCGCGGCGGTGCTCATGCCTTACGTCCCTCGACGCCGCGCGGATCGCGGCGTATCACCATGAGCGCGAAGGCCGCGACCCACCACAGGAACACGCCGATGTTGGCGCGTTTCCAGACGCCGATACACGGTGTCGGCTCATTGCGGGCGACACCTGGCGATGCGATTTCATGGAATGCATGCTGCGCGCCCGCGATGCAGGCGCTCAATACGTAGTCCTGTGCCGCCGCCTGCGGCGAGTACGTATATCGCCGGCGCCCGTGCGCCCCGAACATCCCTCCAGGCAACATGCGTTTACAACACGGCCTTGCCGGTGGAGCATCGATGTCCAGGATGAGCACAGAACAGCCGGTTGTGGCGGAAGCCCACACGGCAGGCGGCCCGGCGACTCTGCCGCGCCTGGACGAACCCGCACCAGCTTTCGAGGGCCTCTCGACCCACGGCCCCGTGAAACTCTCCGACTATCTGGGCAGGTGGCTGGTGTTTTCCGCCCATCCGGCGGACTTCACGCCGGTCTGCGCCAGTGAACTCGTGGCATTTGCCCGGCGCGCCAGCGAATTCACGGCCCTCAACTGCGCACTGCTGGCGCTGTCTGTCGACAGTGTCTATTCGCACCTGGCCTGGCGCGAGAGCATTCGGCAGAAGTTCGGCGTGGTCATCGAGTATCCCATTCTGGAAGACGTGACGATGGACATAGCGCGGCGCTACGGCATGGTCCAGACAAAGGCAGGACACTCCAGCACCGTGCGTGCGCTGTTCGTCATCGATGATCGTGGCGTGTTGCGGGCCATGATGCTGTATCCCAACACCACTGGCCGTTCAGTCGAGGAGGTACTGCGTTTGGTGCAAGCCCTGCAGGTCGGAGACCGTCTGCACGCGGTGACGCCTGAGGGATGGAAGCCGGGCCAGCATGTGATTGATGTGCCACCGGACACCGTAGCCGCGGCCGAGATCAGTCACGATGCTTCCTATGGCTGCGTGGACTGGTATTACTGGACGAAGCCGGCCGCGGAGGCCTGAACCACCGCGGGCGCGGGCACCGGTGCGCGTCCTGCCGCTTTCAGCTCGCTAGCATGTCGGCCAGCTTTAGAAGATTGGCGTCCAGCGGCTTGCGGGCCCTGTATCTTTAATTAGTTGTCTTCGCGTCGCGTCGATCGGTGGCGAATATGTGGGTATCGCGGTGTGTCGTGAGAGGGGAGCGCCGGTTTGAGGAGTTCGCAGCCGAAGAGAACCACTACGCCGGCAAGAACTGCGAGCCCCAACTCAACGACACCCAGTGGTCCGAACTTCAATACTCTCTGAATCGGCGGTACGGTAAGAGTCAGCGTCGATCCAGCAATGACAAACGCCAGAACATAGCGAAAGGTTACGTTTCGGCGGCGCAGAGCATGGCCCACCGATGCGCTGAAGGAGCGATTGACCAGCACCAGCGCGAGAATCGAGGCGAGCAGCCCAAAGAAGGCGAGTGCGCGAAGGCTGCCAGGTTCGAGGCCAAAATAAGCCCCGCCAAGATACAGTGCACCCACGAGTAGTAGCGCCAGGGTGCCCTGCAGGATTCCCCCGATGATGATGGGAGTGGAAAAGAGCTTTTCTGACGGATCTCGAGGCGGACGCTGCATCAGGGTTTGTTCCTCGCGCTCCGCCTCGAATACCAGCGCGCAGATCGGATCGATGACCATTTCGAGCAAAGCTATCTGCAGTGGGCCGAGGACCACAGGCAAACCCACCGCCAGCGGCAGTAGTGCGAGACCGGCAATCGGGACGTGTACTCCGAATATGAATCCGAGTGCTTTGCGGACATTGTCGTAAGTGCGCCGACCCGCCCGAATGGCCGACACG
>DATNCK010000305.1:0-3091 GCA_035571575.1 Steroidobacteraceae bacterium
CGCCGCCGGCAATGTAACCCGAAGCAAACAGCACGCCCGGCCCACGGTCGGCCACGGCGTTGAACTGGTGCTCATCCAGTTTGGCGAGCTCCGGTTGCCGGCGCATGCGCCGATCCATGAACCAGCGGATCAGTCCGCCGACGAACATGGGCGCCGTGGTGGAGATGGGCAGATACACGCCCACCGCGATCACCAGCGAGGGCATGCCGCAGAACTCCATGGCCAGCGCGATCATCGCCCCGAACAGAATCAATTCCCACGGCAGTTCGCGATCGAGAATGCCCTTGATGATGTAGGAGACCAGCGTGGCCTTGGGCGCATCGAATTTGCGTACCGTGGTGCCATCGGGGCGCTTGTCGTGCACACCGTTGATGCCCGGATCCACCAGCCACACGGCCTTGCCGCCGTCGTCCACCAGGTATTTGCCCGCAGGGCCGCCATCGAGATTGGTCTTGTGCCAGATGTGGTAGCTGGCCGAATCATCCTTCGCCTGCACGCCCGTCAGCGCTTCGCGCTTTTCGCCCAGCTTCGCCACATCGGTGGTGAGGCCCTGCGGCGCCACCTGCGCGATGGGCACGTACACCGTGGCGGTTTCGTTGAGCTTCAGCAGGATCGGCCCCATCAGCACCGCCGAGGCGAAGGCGCCGATCAGGATGGCGTACTGCTGCAGCTTCGGCGTGCTGCCGATGAGAAAGCCGGTCTTCAGATCCTGCGATGTGGTGCCGCCATTGGAGCAGGCGATGCACACGATGCCGCCGATCGACAGCGCGGTGACATACCAGGTGCCACCGGTCCAGCCGACGATGAGGAATACCAGGCAGGTGAGCATCAGCGTGGCGATGGTCATGCCGGAGATGGGGTTCGACGTGGAACCCACTTCACCGGTAAGACGCGATGAAACGGTGACGAACAACGCTCCCAGCAGCACGATGAGTATGGCGCCGAGCAGGTTCATGTGCAGCGACGGCGCCGCGACGATCACTGCCAGCAGGATCAGGATGCCGATGCCCACGAATTTCAGCGACAGGTCGTTGTCGCGGCGGTCGGTGCTGGCCGTGCCGTTGCGCACGTCGGCCACGTCCTTGATGCCTGAGCGGATGCTGCTCCAGATCAGCGGCAGTGAACGCAGCAGCGAGATCAGGCCGGCAGTGGCCACGGCGCCAGCGCCGATGTACAGCACATAGGCGTTGCGCACATCGCCCGCATTCATCTCACTGATGGGCTTGGTGCCCGGAGCCAGCACTTCGGGAACGTGCGAGCCGAAGAACATGATCATGGGGATGAGCAGCAGGTAGGTGATGAAACCGCCCGCGAACATCCAGCTGGAGATGCGCATGCCGATGATGTAGCCCACACCCAGCAGTTCGGGCGAGACCTCGGCGGCGATGGATCCACCTTTCAATGGCGCGGCGAAGGTGGTGCCGGCCACATCCTTCCAGCCCTTGAACGCCACGTTCAGCGCCTTGTACGCCAGGCCGATGCCAAAACCCGTGAAGATGGTGCGTGCGCTGATGCCGCCAGTGCTCGTGCCTTGCGCCAGCGGGTCCGCCGCGGCGCGCGATTCTTCCGACGCGCCGGCCTTCAGCACCTCGGCGCAGGCGGTGCCTTCCGGAAACTTCAGCTCGCCATGCTGTTTGACGATCAGCGCGCGGCGCAGCGGAATCATCATCAGGATGCCCAGCAGGCCACCCAGGATGGCCACCAGCAGCACGCGGCCCAGCTCCAGGTCGAAGCCCAGGATCAGGATGGCCGGCATGGTGATGCCGATGCCGAAGGCGATGGACTCGCCCGCGCTGCCCGCCGTCTGCGAGATGTTGTGCTCGAGGATCGTGCCATCGCGCACGCGCAGCTTGGACAGCATGCGGAACAGCGTGATGGAGATGACGGCTACCGGAATCGAGGCGCTGACCGTGAGGCCGACCTTCAGCACCAGGTACAGCGACGAGGCGCCGAAGATGATGCCGAGGATGGTGCCGGTGAGCACCGCGCGCAGCGTGAATTCGGGGAGCCGCGTCTGCGCGGGGATATAAGGCCGGTGAGCCAGCTTCTGGTTATCCATGGCCCAAGCCTAACCCATCTGCAGAAGCGCGCGCAGGCAGGCCAATAGCGCAATCGGCTGGCTGACGGGCAAATGGTGGTAGCTGCAAGGAATTCCGGTCACCGAGCGCACATGGGGCAGGCAATCGCCCAGCAGGGCTGCCCGGGCAGGTGTCACCACGCGGCTCTCTTCACCATAAATGAAGTCGACGGTGGTGGGCAGGCCGCGCAGGGCCGCGACATCATCCACGCCCGGCGCGTCGCGCACGACCTGATACAGCCGAGTGACGTTCTCATCGAATTTCCATACCCATCCGCCTTCTTCCTCACGGATGGAGGCCCGGCCCATGTGCCGGAGCGCCACCTCTGGCACCGGCTCGACCGGGCGCAAGACGAAGCGTGCGAGGATGGAATCGGCAGTCGGGTAACGCTTCTTCGGCCGCCATTCTTCATCGAAGCCGCGCACCGGGTCGGTGGGGGAGCCCAGCCGCGAATCCACCACGATGGCGCGCGCGAACAGATCGGGTCGTTGCGCGCAGGCATAGAGCAGCACGCGGCCGCCGAAGCTGTGGCCCACCGGTATGCAGCCGCCGATGCCCAGCGCTTCGACAATGCCGATGATTTCCGCGTGAAAGTGCTCATGGGTGTAATGCAGCCGGAAACCGCTGTCGCCCATGCCGCTGAAGTCCGGCGCGATCACGCGATAGTGTTCGGCCAGCCAGGGGGCGATGAAATCCCACCAGTGCGCGTGCGCGAGATACCCATGCAACAGCAGCACCGTCGGCGCGTCGGCCGGTCCCGGCCACTCCAGATAATGCATGCGGATGCCGGCCACCTCGGCGTAGCGCGAGGTGCCAGGGCGCTCAGCGGAGCGCGTGACGAAGGTTTCGAAGCTTTCCAGCAGCGGGTCGGTCAATTGCCTTCCGTTGACAGTGCGCAGTGGCTGGGCTGTCATTGACGAGATGTTGCGACGAAGTTTGCCATTGCTGACGCTGCTGCTGTTGGCCGCCGTGACGGTGCCGGCCTTGGAACCTGCGTTGGTGGTGACGCCGCG
>DATNCK010000306.1:0-8025 GCA_035571575.1 Steroidobacteraceae bacterium
GTCCTGGCTATGGCGTCATCCAGGAGACGACGTGCCTGGTCACCTGCGCCGGCCATCTGGTAGAGAGTCGCTGCGATAACAGCGCCGTCCGACGCCCCCGCATGGGCATCGAGGGCTGCCTGTGCGAGCGCGCGCACGTCATCGACTCGGTTCTGCCGCATCAACTCGTACGCATGCTTTCCAAAGTAGTACTGCGAATCCGCAGGAGTCTGGGAGAGTCTGACGAGGTCTTTCGCGGCGCTACCGACGTCACGGGCCGCGAGATAGGCGGCTACGCGTTGATCGCGCGCCCAGGTGTTGTCTTCGATTTGCAGCGATCGGGTGAGCAGGTCGATGGCTTCGGCAGAATGGCCGTCGTGTTGTGCCAGCGCGCCGAGGCCGCGCATTGCGGTAACACTCTTCGAGTCAAGATCGAATGCCTTGCGCAGGTCCGGCCTCGCCTCTTCGAAACGTCCGAGATTGATGTAGCAGAGTCCGCGATCGGCGTAGGCAATCACATGTTTCGGATCCAGCTTGAGGGCGCTTGTGAACTCCGTGATCGCTGGCTCGTACATCGAGCGCTTCATCATGTCGAAACCCCGGTCCACGTACGCCCCGGCCGTGTCGAGAGGCTTGCCGGCCTGCGACTGCAATTCGGCGGCTGACGGCGTTTCCCTGGACTTCTTGATGTACAGACCGTTCTTGTACATCTCGCGCAGGCCTGCTTCCGCAGCGTGGGCATCCTTGGCTGAAATCTCCCGCACGAGCGAACGCGACGAGGACTCGGCCGTGAACACTGAGTTTGAAATGTGCGCGCTGCGTCTGTACTCCCAGCCGCCCAGCGTCTTGTCGACGTCCATGCCTGACACTGTGAAACTGGAAGCTCCGGCGGGCAGCTTCACGCTTACGCGGTTCACCTCATACTCCGGGAATGACACCGAATAGGGCGCTTCCCCGTCCGTGCCTTCAGGGCGCGTGAAATCGGCTTTGAAGCCAAGGCGCATGTCGTCGACTTCGTAGAAGCCGCTGCTGTCCCAATCCATGCGCAGCGTACCTTCGGCGGCCCAGATCAGTGTGTTGCCGGACTCGTCGAAGGTCGAGCTCACCTTGCTCAGTTGCAGACCATCGAAGCGGCCGCGCCAATAGTTGCGCATCGCCTGATCACGCTGCGTGGAATCGAGGTTGTCGTATGAAAGTTTCACAGCAAGTCCGCCATCGCCACGGAACGTCACCGTTGCCTTGAATGATGCGGGCTTGTCCACGCCGGCCGAAGCATCGAGGCTGACCTCCTGCAAGCGCTGCGGATCCGTCAGAGGCATCGGTTCGATGCGCACCAGTCCGCTGCCGCGCGAGTCCAGCGGCAGTCCCCAGACGAATGCGGGTACTTGCAGTTGATCGAGCTGACGGTCGGCAAGGCGCGTGCCGTCGAGCCAGTATGTCTTGCCGCCGATGACCGTGCGAACCAATACGTGGTCGAAAGCACTGATTCCAGGCAATAGCTGGTTGATGTTGTCGCCCATCACGGAGTTGACCGCCACCGCGCTGGCGTCGATGTCCAGTTCGTGCAGCAGTGCGAGCAGTAACGCGGTCTTGGCCTTGCAGTCACCGTAACGACGCTGCCACGTCTGGTCGGCGGTGGCTGGCACCAGGGCTCCCTGGTCCATCGCCAGCAGCACGTAGCGAATCTGTTCCTGCACCAGTCGCAGCGCGGCCGCGGCCCGCGTCTTCGGATCGGGGCCCATGGCGCGGATGCGTTCGATCTCGGCGCGCAGCGGAGAATCGGCCGTGAGCTTCGACGCGGATTCATACAGCGGCGCCAGGCGCCGCGAGACATCGGGCCAGGTCTGGAAGGCACTGATCTCCACACGACGCAACGCGGCGTAGCGCGGCGGCGCGCCCACGGGCTGCAGCAGCGGCGGTGGATTCTCCAGCGTGAACGCGATGCTCTGATTTCCGCCGCTCGCCGATTCCTGCAGCACCGGCTTGAAATCCCGGAGCTGCCAGCGGATACCCATCTGTTTTGGCCAGGTGGCGCGGAAGCGTACAGTCTGAATCGGCGTGTTGACCCAGGCGACCTGCAAGTCGGGTTTGTCAGGCACCACTGGATCGGCATGGCGGTGCGTGTAGGCGAATTCCAGGATGTCACCGACTTGAAGGTCGCTGGGTTGCAAGACGGCGGTCAGCCTGCCTGTCAGCGTCGCCTGTTCCAGCATGTCCTCGCGGCGCAGGACGGTGAAGCCGCTCCCGTCGCCGAGCAGGTCCCGCACCTGCGAGCCCCTCCGCACCAGCAGACGATGCACCGTGACGACATCGGCATCGGGCTGCCAGGCGAGTCCGATCGTGCCGATGGCCTGCAGGCCCTGTGGTGTCTGGATGCGCACGCGATTGTCGTAGTAGGTTTCCACCGCCTGCGGTGAAATAAGCCGCTGCTGCTCGCTCAGCAGGATCTGCACCGCTGCATCGGACTTGGGGCCAGGCACTATTTCGGCGGCAGCCGGTTGCACCCAGGCAGGGACCGGTCCTACCAGTGGCCGCTCATTGCCTGCCAGTACCGCAGTCGCGAAGGCTGCCAAAGCCATGGCCAGTCCGCGAATCAACAGATGTCGCATGAGATCTCCCGGATCGCCTCCGGCGGGCCTTATTTGATTCTGTGCGGAACAATGTTGCAAGACGCGACATGACGCAACCATCGCCGCTGCCCGGCGTGCCGGCACACAGGCGGCTGCTGGCATCGGAGGTCAGAGCCGCGGCCCCGGCTGGCGGGGCCGTGGGATCAACTGTCAAATTACCTCATGCGCCTCACATCAGAATCCCGCGCGAACTCCCAGCGAGATGCTGCGACCCGGGTCGTGGTACTCATAAGCCGCGTTCCAATACGTGAAGTGGGTGCGCGGCTTCTCGTCGAGACGTTCCGAGTTCGAACGCTGCAATTCGCGGATCATACGCAGAGGATTCACGGGTCCGCTCATGCACGACCCGTAATGACTACACGTGACTAATCAACTTTCGCGTGCGCGAGACATGCGCAGATCGAGCCATACGGCGAGTGCGAGCACGCCTCCGCGCGCGATGTATTTGGCTTCCGGCGATACGGCCATCAGCGTCATGCCATTTAGCAGGCTGGCCATGATGAGTGCGCCGAACAACACTCCCGCTACGTTGCCGCGACCACCGCGCAGGCTGGTGCCACCGATAACGCAGGCCGCAATAGCGTCCAGTTCCATCAGTGAGCCAATGGTGGTGGTGCTCGCACCAGCGTAAGCCGTCTGCATGAAGCCCGTGAGCGCGACGATGGCTCCCATCAGCACAAAGGCGCCGATGACGGCGTTGCGCACGGGCAGGCCAGACACCACGGCCGCTTCCTCATTGCCTCCGATGGCATACAGGTAGCGACCAAAGGGCGTGTGGATGGTGACCACATGCACCAGCAGCCCTACCACGGCCAGGATCACCAGCGCCAACGGCACGCCACGATAGCCATCGGCGACGATCACCGCGAGAGCAATCGCCTGCGCGGCAATGAAGAGGCCGATGGCATGCCGTTCGGTGTCGGCCACCGGCAGGCCGATCTTTCTTCTGGCTGCGCGGCGGCGCTGGCTGACAAACACCAGCGTTGCGATGGCCAGCGCTGCCAGCACATAACCCGCCAGCGGCGGCAGGAAGGCAGTGGTCAGCATCGAATACAGATTCTGGCTGCCGCCTGCCACCACCGGCACCGTGCTGTTCTTGATCACCAGCCAATGCAGGCCGCGGAAAACCAGCAGGCCGCCCAGTGTGATGATGAACGCGGGTACGCGCTCCACGATGATCAGCGCGCCCATCAGTGCCCATACGAGCATCGCGGCCAACGCAGCCAGCAGCAGCGCGATCGGCGCCGGCACGCCATGCCAGGTGATGAGCACGGCCGCAATCGCGCCGGCAAGGCCCACACCGCTGCCCGCCGACAGATCGATCTGGCCTGGCAGCAGCACCAGCAACATGCCCAGAGCCAGCGTGGCCGTCACCGCCAGTTCAATCGACAGCAGCGAGAGATTGCGCGCCGAGAGGAATACCGGCTCGCGCCAGGCAAAGAACGTCCATAGCGCGACCAATGCCGCCAACATGAACCATTGCCGCGCCTGCGAGCCCTGCATCAGGCAGCCCTCCCGGCGGTGATTCCCATCGCGGCTGAAAGCAGTTGGGTCTGCGTGGCCTCGCCACGCGCGAACTCACCCGCGATGCAGCCCTCGTGCAGCATGAGGATGCGATCGCTCATGCCCATCAGTTCGGGCAGCTCGCTGGAGACCAGAACGATGGCCTGGCCCTGAGCGGTCAGGCGGTTGATCAGTTCATACAGCTCAACCTTGGCACCCACATCGATGCCGCGGGTGGGCTCATCCAGCAGCAACACGCGCGGTTGGGTGAGCAGCGCCTTGCCGATCACCACCTTCTGCTGGTTGCCGCCGGAAAGCGAGCCGATCGTCGCCTCCAGTGAGGCGGTTTTCACCCGCAGATCCGCCGCCATCCTGCCGGCCGTGATGGCTCCGGCAGCCGCATCAATGAAGCCATGGGCCGCGATGGCGCGCAGCGAAGAGAGCGTGAGATTGAATGACACACTGGCGTCGAGCACCAGGCCGAAGCGCTTGCGGTCTTCCGTAACCAGTACGACGCCGGCGCGCATTGAGGCGCGTACATCCTGTGGCGGCAGCGTGCCGGCACCCATTTCGACCGAACCGCGCCGTCGTTCGCCCCACAGCCCCACCAGATGCAACAGCAGTTCCGAGCGACCCGCACCCATCAAACCGCCAATGCCCAGCACTTCACCCGCGTGTACCGTGAAGGCGATCCGGCGCAGTCGGGAGGGCCCATGTGCACGGGGCGCAACATCCAGATCACGCACTGTCAATGCCGGTTCGCCGCGCTTGCTCGCGCGGCGAGGGTACAGAGCCTCGATCGGCCGTCCGACCATCAGCGCGATGACAGCTTTCGCATCAGTGCCATGGGCGGGCAGGGTTGCCTGTGCCGATCCGTCACGCAGCACGGTGATGCGATCGGCAATCGCGAAAACCTCATCCAGCTTGTGCGAGATATAGACGCAGGCCACACCCTGGGCTTTCAGGCGCCGCACCAGTGCCAGCAAAGTGTCGATTTCGTTTCGTGCCAGCGCGGCAGTAGGTTCATCCAGAACCAGGATGCGCGGATGGCGCCCCAATGCGCGCGCAATCTCGATGAGCTGGCGTGGTCCGATTCCCAGCTCGCCGACGCGCTGCGTCGGATCAAGCTGCAGTCCCACTTCAGACAGCAGCGCCCTCGCCTGTGTCGTGGCCGCGTTCCAGTCCACCAGGCCGTAGCGCGATGGCAGGTTGCCCAGCAGCAGGTTCTCCGCGATGGTGAGGTCCGGGAACAGGGCCAGCTCCTGATGAATGACAGCGATGCCCGCGCGTTCCGCATCGCGTGAAGAGCGGAACTGCACTTCCCGGCCATCGAGCAGGATCTGTCCCTCGTAACTGCCATGGGGGTGCAGGCCGGCCAGCAGCTTGATGAGCGTGGATTTGCCGGCACCGTTTTCGCCGCACAGTGCATGCACTTCGCCGCGAGCGAGCTGAAAGCTCACCCCGCGCAGTGCCACCACACCGCCAAAGCGCTTGGCAATGGCGCGGGCCTCGAGCACTGAGGCGTTCATCGGAAGATTTCTTCGCGGCGGTAGAGTCCGTCTTTCACCACCGTGGCCTCGATGTTGCTTGATGTGACGGTGACCACATCGAACAGTACCGAGGGAACATCGATGGCGCCGTTGTTCACGGTGTGGCGCGCTATCACGGGCTTGCCCGTCGCCATTTTCACCGCGAGCTCCGCTGCACCTTGCGCCAGGGTATGCAGGGGTTTGTAGATGGTCATGGCCTGGGTGCCCGTGGCGATGCGCTGCAGGGCGACCAGATCCGCGTCCTGGCCGGTGACCAGCACCTTGCCAGCCAGTCCTTCCTCCGCCAGAGCCTGCACCGCGCCGCCGGCCGTGCCGTCATTGCTGGCCAGTACCGCATCGATGCGCGGGCCTTTTGCGGTGATGGCGGCATTGACGATGCGCTTGGCGTTCTCCGGCTTCCAGTCCTCGGCCCAGTCCTCGTGCACAACAGCAATCGCACCGGTCTTCACCAGCGGATCGATCACACTGTCCTGGCCGGCCTTGAACTGTGAGGCGTTGTTGTCGGTCTTGGCGCCGTAGATGCGCACGATGCGGGCGGGTTTCTGTTGCGGCAGGTGATCAGCCACAAAGCGGCCCTGCAGTTCGCCCACCCGCACATTGTCGAAGCTGACATACAGATCCAGATCGACGTCGCGGATGATGCGGTCGTAGGCGATGACGGAGATGCCCGCTTCGTGCGCCAGCCGCACGGCCTTGGCCATGGCGGTGCCGTCATGCGGCACGATGACCAGCACATCCACGCCCGAGGTGATCAGTTTCTCCACGTCGCCGATCTGCACGGTGTCATCGCCGTTGGCGGACAGCACCTCCACGGTGGCGCCCAGTTCGCCCGCCCGCCGCACGAACATGTCGCGGTCTGCCTGCCAGCGTGCTTCCTTCAGTGTATCGAGCGACAGACCGATGCGGACCTTGCCCTTGCGTGGTCCCGCATCGCCTGCGCCGTGCTGTCCGAGTGATAGCCCGATCAGCACGCTGAGCAGCAGCGATACGACCACGAGGGTCAGTCTCGTCTTCATGGGTCCGGTGTCCCTCCCTTTGCTGCATGCTCACCGATACAGCCGGCAGGTTTCAAGCCAGGGGGGACCTATGCCGGGTGGGTGCCGGCCTCCCCATGCACGCGTGTTCCGGTCACCACGAGGCGATCCAGGGTTGCTTCCAGCTCGTCGACATCGGCGGGTTTGGGAAGATAGGCCGCATGCGGCATCTTCCTCACTAGTTCGATGACCGAGCCATCGCGCATTCCGGACAGCAGGATTACCGGCAACTGCGGCCGCAGGCCGCGAATGCGGGCGACCAGTTCAACGCCATTGACGTCGGGCAGGTAGTAATCGGTGATCACCACATCGCACCAGTGGATGGCAGCGGGATCCTGCAGCAGCGATCTGCCGTCGAGATAGATCTTCACCTCATGCCCATCCAGCGACAGCAGCTCCTTCCATGTCTGGCACAGATCCAGACTGTCTTCGACGAGCACGATTTTCGTGGGGCGCATGGCGCTCATTCAGGCCTCCCTCCTTAGGGCCTCCGGGATCTCGACGGAGCGTAGCGGAAGATCGAACTGGAACCGCGTGTGTTTTTCGCCCGGCAGCAGCCTCAGGTCACCGCCGTGGCGCCGCGCGATGGTTCTGGAGAGGCTCAGTCCCAGTCCGGTTCCCTTCTGGTTCTTCTTGGTGGTGAAGAATGGCGTCATGATCTTCTCGGCCACGCTGGCATCGATGCCCTGGCCGCTGTCGGTAACTGCTATCTCGGCCCGGTCTGCATGCGCGAGCAGTGAGATGCGGATCCATCGTTGGTCTTGGCCGGCCACCGCATCGATGGAATTGGTCAGCAGATTGATGAGGATCTGCACGATCTGCACTCCCACGCATTCAGCCAGCACCGGCTCGCGGGGCAGGTCGAGCTCAAGTGCGATGCCGGCACGCTTGAGCTTGAATTCACAGATGCGGCTGGCCTCCTCGATGAGGCCTCCCAGATTGTTTTCGAGTCGCTCGGCGCTGCCGAGGCCGGACAAGGCCTTCAGGCTGGAGATGATGGTGGAGATGTCCTTCACCGTCTTTTCGATTTCCCCGGAGACCCGCCGCACCTGAATGGTGTCGATCCTTTCGCGGTCTGCCAGGCGGTCCAGCAGATTGGCCTTGCCGGAGATCACGTTGAGCGGCGTATTGAGTTCGTGCGAGAGGCCCGCCGCCACTTCGCCCAGCGCAGCGAGCTTGCTCAGGCGGCTGAACTCCTCTTCCTGTCTGTCGACATCGCGCTTCAGCCGGGTCTGCTCGGTGATGTCGAAGAGCATGAGCACGTTGTACCGCCCGCGCCCGTTTCCAAAATCCAGGCCTGCTGTCTTCAGCTCAGTCCAGGTGTCGCCG
>DATNCK010000307.1:0-8965 GCA_035571575.1 Steroidobacteraceae bacterium
GCGCCTACGACCTGACTGGCTCGTACGGCGTGAACGTCCTCGGCAACGACTTCTACAAGCGGTGCATGGAAGCTGGCGCCGAGCGCGTGCGCGACCTCGGCCCCGTCCTCGGCCCTTTCCATCCGGTGATCGCCGGCAACGTCCGCCGCCTCAAGGAGATCTCGGGGCTGGACGAGGTGTCGTTCCACATGTCGGGCACCGAGGCGGTGATGCAGGCCGTGCGTCTGGCGCGCTACCACACCGGTCGTCGCAAGCTCGTGCGCTTCTGCGGTGCCTATCATGGCTGGTGGGGTGGGGTGCAGCCGGGCATCGGCAATCCGCAGACCGAGACCGACACGCTGACGCTGTCGGACATGAATCCGCTGTCGCTGAAGGTATTGGCGACGCGGCGCGACATCGCCTGCGTGCTGGTGAACCCCATACAGGCCTTGCATCCCAACACCAATGCCCCGGGCGATTCGGCGCTGATGGGAGGAGGCCGCCGCGCTGGTGCCGATGTGACCGCTTATCGCGACTGGCTGGTCAAGTTGCGTGAGGTCTGCACCCGCCGTGGCATCGTGCTCATCATGGATGAGGTGATGATGGGCTTTCGTTGCGGCGTTGGTGGCGCGCAGGCGCGTTACGGCATCCGCGCGGATATGGTGACCTATGGCAAGTCGCTGGGTGGCGGGCTGCCCGTGGGCGTGGTCTGCGGAAGCGCGCAGCTCATGCGTCGCTATCACGAAGACCGGCCCGCGGACATCTGTTTTGCGCGTGGCACCTTCAATGCCAATCCCTATGTGATGGGCGCCATGCATGAATTCCTGCGGCATCTGGAGCAGCCGGAGGTGCAGCAGCAGCTTGAAGGTGCCGATGCGCTGTGGAATGAGCGCGCGGCCGGACTCAATGCATTGCTGGAATCGGAGCAGCTGCCGCTGCGCGTGGCTTCACTCGGCAGCGTGTGGACGGTGTGCTATCCCCAGCCTTCGCGCTATCACTGGATGCTGCAGTACTACCTGCGCGCGGAAGGCCTCGCCCTGAGCTGGGTAGGTACGGGCCGCTTCATCTTCAGTCTTGACTACACCGCCGATGAATATGCGCAAGTGCAGCAGCGCATCATCGCAGCCACGCGGCGCATGCAGCAGAATGGCTGGTGGTGGGCGCCGGCGCAGCACGGCGCGCGCGAGCTGCGCCGCCGGTTGCTGCGCGAGACGTTTCAGGCGTGGTGGCGGGCGTGTTCTGGATCCACCAGCTCGCCCTTGAGCAGATAGAGCGGCGCGCGGTAGTACAGCTTCACGTCATGGAAGGGGTCGGTGAGGATCTTGGTGAACCACACCAGGCCGGTCTTCGCATCCTGCAGAAAGAACAGATGCAGCGTGCGGAACAGCAGGCCGCCAACGCCGACAGCCAGCCACATCAACCCGGTGTTGTGCCAGAAACTTGCGGCATTCGTGGCCGGCTGCATCAGACCAAACAGATCCGGCTTTGCCACCAGCAGCAGCGGTGAGGCGGCCCAGATCGCCATGAGCACCACTTTGCGGCGCAGGTTGTAGCCCACCTTGATGTCTTCCTTGTGCTCGTGTGTGGCTTCGTTGATCTGATCGTAGCCCTTGGGCTCAAAGAAGAAGTGGCCGGCTTGGCGACTGGTCATCGAGACCAGCCACGCCAGCAATCCGGCGATCGCAGGATCTGTGAACAGCAGCACATAGGCGCACAGGAAGCTCAGTGCGCTCACCAGGTGCAGCGACTGGTTGATGCGACTGTGATGGTAGTAGCGATGATCGTCCCAGCGCTGGATTCGCAGGGTTTCAAGAAAGTCGTGCATGGCTCCACCGGTGTGACTGCTGTCTTTACTTTTTATAACCATCGCGTTTCAGGTTCGTGACTCACCGGATGGCGATGAGCCGGACGGCTTGCAATCGCCTCGACTGTCATGGCCATGTCACTGGCGCTATCTATAAAGAATCTGAAGTGCGAATACTCATTGCAACGGATGCCTGGCGGCCTCAGACCAATGGCGTCGTCAGCACGCTCGAGCAGACCGTGCAGCAGCTTGCACGCCGCGGGCACGAAGTGCGCATGCTCACGCCGGAGGGCTTCAACACCTTCGCCTGCCCGGGCTACACGGAAATCAGGTTGGCGCTGGGCGTACAGCGCGCCGTCGGCAAACGCTTCAGCGAGGTACGACCCGAAGCCGTACACATCGCCACTGAAGGACCGATCGGACTGGCCGTGCGTGCTTACTGCGTGACGCATCGCTACCGCTTCACCACCTCGTATCACACGCAGTTTCCGCAGTACCTGCGCAAGCGCATGCCGGTGCCGCTGGCCTGGTCGTACTGGCTGCTGCGCTGGTTCCACGGCGCCGGTCAGCGCTGCATGGTCAGCACGCAGTCCATGCAGGCGGAGCTCGAGGGGCGCGGCTTCCGCAATATCGTGCGCTGGCGCCGCGGTGTGGACGCCATGCTCTTCCGTCCGCGCGAGAAGGCTTTTCTGGATCTCCCCCGACCCATCGCCGCCTATGTCGGTCGCGTGGCAGTGGAGAAAAACCTCGAAGCCTTTCTTGGCATGCCTTGGCAGGGCAGCAAACTGGTCATTGGTGACGGACCAGAACGCACGCGCCTGCAGATGCAGTTTCCAGGCGCCGTATTTGTCGGCTACCAGCATGGCGAACACCTGGCGTCGCATCTGGCGGCGGCCGATGTGATGGTGTTCCCCAGCCTGACCGACACCTTCGGCCTGGTGAATCTGGAAGCTCTTGCCTGCGGTGTGCCTGTGGCCGCCTTTCCGGTCACCGGCCCCATTGACGTGATCGAGGATGGCATTACCGGCGCGCTGGACTGGGATCTGGCCAAGGCTGCGCGGCGTGCGCTGGCGGCGCGCCCCGCGGATTGCGTTGCGGCGGCCGCCCGCTGGAGCTGGGAGCGGTGCACGGCTGAGTTCGAATCGCACCTGGTGCCCAGCGGTTTGTAACGAGAACTTCTTTATAAAGTAATGGGTTGGTAACGGGTCATGAACAGAATTCGAGTATCGGGATTGTTTGTGAGGGAGATTGGCAGATGGCCCCCGGCATTCGAAGCAACCCGCGGATCCAAGCCGCATTCATCTCTGACCTGCACCTCGGCACGCGCGACTGCCAGGCGACGGAACTGGCCGACTTCCTCCGACGCGTCGACATGGAGCAGCTCTTCCTGGTCGGAGACATCGTCGATCTGTGGAGCATGCGGCGCGGCATCTACTGGCCGGCCAGTCACCACGAGGTGCTGCGGCTGATCGTCGACAAGGCGCGCAGCGGTACGCGCGTGATCTACGTGCCTGGCAACCACGACGAGCTGGCGCGATCGTTGTGTGGCAGCCTGCTGGCCGGAGTGGAAGTACATCAGGAATACGACCACACCACGCGGCAGGGAAAGCGGATGCTGGTGCTGCACGGCGATGTGTTTGATGGCGCGGTGCGCTTCAGTCCTCTGCTGAAGGCCACGGGCTGTGCGCTGTATTCCGTGATGTTGTGGATCGGTCATTACGTGAACCTGGCCCGTGGCTTCATGGGCCTGCCGCGCTGGTCACTGGCCACCTGGATCAAGTCCCGCGTGGGCGATGCGCGCAACTACGTGCGCCGCTTCGAACAGGCCGCGGCGCACGAGGCCGCGCGGCGCGGCTTCGACGGCATCGTCTGTGGACATATTCACCGGCCGCAGATGGAGCAGATCGACGGGGTGCTGTACTGCAATGACGGCGACTGGGTCGAGCACTGCACCGCATTGATTGAGGATCGGAATGGCGAGCTCCGGCTCTGGCAGCACCGCGTTGAAGACGCGCGCGTAGCGGCACTGGACGCACCAATCAGCGAAGCAGCCTGAGAGAGCGCCGGCGCTGGCCGACAAACTGTCGGCGTCAGTCATCGGCCATACACGCCCGCCCGCGCGGCGGGCTACAATGCTGCCCATACAGATATCTCACATCTGGGGTGGTACATGTCCTCTTGGACCAAGCACGACTACGAAGACATTCCGGGCACCTATGTGTTCGACGGCAAGCATGCACACGGCTCGTATCCGCTGAACAAGCTGCTGTTCTCCTTCTGCGAAGAGGCCAACCGCGCAGAGTTCGACAAGGATCCAGCCGCGTACTGCGACAAGTTCGGCGTGACCGGCAAGTACAAGGACTTCGTCCTGAAGAAGGATTTCCTCGGCATGCTCAAGGCCGGCGCCAACATCTACTACATGGCCAAGATGGCCATTCCGCGAGGAACATCCGTGCAGGACGCGGGCGCGCAATTCCAGGGCATCACCACCAAGGAATTCCAGGCCAAGCTGCAACAGAAGGCCGATGGCCTGATTGACAAGATCAAGGCTCGAGGGGGTTACTGGAATGGCTAAGATCATCGGCGGCGTCACCAGCTCGCACATCCCGGCGGTGGGCAATGCCATCGCCAACAACCTGCAGCAGGAGCCCTACTGGAAGCGCTTCTTCGACGGCTACAAGCCGGCGCAGGACTGGCTCGCCAAGCACAAGCCGGACATCGCCATCATCGTCTACAACGATCATGGCCTGAATTTCTTCCTCGACAAGGTGCCGACCTTCGCGCTGGGCTGTGCCGACACCTACGAGAATGCGGATGAGGGCTGGGCGCTGAAGCCGGTAGCGCCCTTCAAGGGCAATGCGCCATTCTCCTGGCATATCGCCGAGAAGCTGGTGGAGCAGGAGTTCGACATCTGCACCTGCCAGGAGATGAAGGTGGATCACGGGTTCGTGAATCCCATCCGCGCCTTGTGGGGCACGCATGAGAACTGGCCCATCACCACCATTCCGCTGGCCGTGAATGTGGTGCAACACCCAGTGCCGACTGCGCTGCGCTGCCTGAAGCTGGGCCGCGCGCTGCGCAAGGCAATCGAGTCCTATCCCGAGGATCTGAAGGTCGTCGTGCTGGGTACCGGTGGCATGAGCCACCAGCTGCAGGGCGAGCGCGCCGGTCTCATCGACGTGGACTTCGACCTGGAGACCATGGACCGCATTGCCAGCGATCCGGAGTGGTTCACGCAGTTCACCAACTCCGAGATCATGCGCCGCACCGGCACCGAGGGCATCGAGACCATCATGTGGCTGGTGATGCGCGGCGCGCTGCAGGAGAACGTGAAGGTGGTGCACAAGCACTACCACGCGCCGATCTCCAATACCGGCGCGGGTGTGCTGGTGCTGGAGAACACGTTCATCTGAGAACGTCCTCGGCCCACAACCTGCGCGGCAGCCTGCTCATGGTTCTCGCGATGGCGGGCTTCGCGCTGGAGGACGTGCTGTTCAAGCAACTTGCCGTCACACTGCCCGTCGGGCAGGTGATGGCATTGATTGGCATCGGCGGCGGCTGCATCTTCTGCGTCGTCGCCCGAACGGGCGGGCATCCGGTGTTGTCGCGCCAGCTGCTGTCCGGGCCCGTACTGTTGCGCAATGTAAGCGAAGGCCTGGGCTCGGCGTTCTTCATGTCGGCGCTGGCGCTGTCCACCCTTTCCGGCGTCTCGGCCATTCTGCAGGCCAATCCATTGGCTGTAACCCTGGGTGCCGCGCTGGTCCTTGGGGAGAAAGTGCGCTGGCGACGCTGGACGGCGATCGGCCTGGGATTTCTGGGTGTGTTGCTCATCGTGCAGCCAGGCACGGCTGCATTCGAGCCGGCATCCCTGTTCGCAGTGGCGGCCGTCATCCTGCTTGCGGTACGTGACCTGAGCAGCCGCGCCGTGTCAGCCGATGTTGCCAGCGCACAGCTTGCAGCCTGGGGCTTTCTCTCGACCGTGCCGGCGGGTCTGCTGCTGTTGCTGGCCGGCGGCACGCGTCCTGTAATGCTCGATGGCGCGGAGCTGCTGCGGGTACCTGCCATCCTGGCTGCTGGCAGCATCGGTTACTACGCACTGATCGCCGCCACGCGTACTGGCGACGTCAGCGCCGTGGTTCCGTTCCGCTACACACGCCTGGTGTTCGCCCTGGTGCTGGGCCGCCTGGTTTTCGGCGAGCGTCCCGATGCGCTGATGATCAGCGGTGCCGCCCTCATCGTCGGCACGGGTCTTTACACCATCTGGCGCACGGCAGTCCGGCGGGCATCGCCCGCCTGAACTGCCTGCGCCCCATGGCTCAGAACTTCATCGTCACTGCGGCGAATACCTGCCGGCCCAATCCGTCGTAGTACTCGTAGTAGTTCGGCGCACCACCCGACACGATTTCCACGGACGCCAGCGGCGGATCGCGGTCGAGCAGGTTGTTGATGCCGCCGCGGACCTGCAGGTGCTTGCTGACATCCCAGGTGGCGGCCAGGTCGATGTAGCTGACGGGCGATATCTTCGAGCGGAAGGTGGCCAGGTCGCCGAATGCCGAACCCAGCAGCAGCGGGTTCGAGTCATTGTTGTCCAGCTTCACGCCGCCCAGGAAGCGCCAGGTCGCACTGATGGTCACGTCGCTGGGCATGGCCCAGCTGGCGCGCAGATTGTGGCGCCACCGCGGATTGACGGTCTGGCAGGTGGGACCGAACAGGCCCGCGCAGTCGTAGCTGCCACCGTCCTTGATCGGAGTGGTTTCATTCGTCAGCTGGTATGCACCGTTGAGCATCAGCCGCAGGCTGCCGTAGGGCAGATTCATCTTGTACGCGGCCTGCAGGTCGATGCCCTCGAGCAATCCCGCACCGATGTTCACATTGGTCTGCACGATGTAGCCGCCGCCTGCCACGCTGGCACCGTTCAGTGTCCCGGTAATCGGATGGCGCACGAGCTGGCTGCAGTAGGTGGGGTCGCCCGTATCCAGGCAGTTGCGCAGGATGAGCTGCGCATCCAATGCACCCACCACATCCTTCAGCTTGATGCGGTAGTAGTCGATGCTGCCCGCGAAATCAGGCAGTGACTGCGGCTGGAAGGTGAGGCCCAGAGTGTAGGTGTCGGCCTGTTCTGGCTTCAGGTTTGGATTGCCACCCTGCAATTGCGTGAGCTGCCCGCCGGTGCCCTGCGGGATCGTGTTGGTGCTGCCGCCGTTGCCGTACTGTGCCGCGGTGACGCCGGTGTTGGCGCACTTGGAAAAGGGCTCTGCCGCAACGCCGGTGGTTTCGCCCGGAGCGCAGGGGTCTTCGCCGAAAGCGACCTTGCCCACCAGCTGCGGCACGAACAGCTCCACGACACTGGGCGCGCGGATGGCGTGGTTGAAAGAGGCGCGGAGGCGATAGTCCTGCACCGGTGCGTACTGCAATTCGAATTTGTACGTATCCGTCTTCACGCCGCTGCTGTAGTCCGAATAGCGGTAACCGGCGTCGGCCAGGAAATCGTAGACACCGGGCTTGCCCTGTACCAGCGGCACACGTATTTCCGTGAATCCTTCCTTCACCGCCAGCGCATTGTCGATGCGGGGATACGCACCGCCGGTACCGACGATGAGTCCGCTCTCATAGGCAGCGTCCGGTATGTATTTCACGCGTTCCCTGCGGTACTCGTAGCCGACGTTGACGCCCACGCCCTCGTTGGCCGTGGGCAGCTGGATGCCGTACGTGCCCAGATCGCCGGTCACATCGGCATGCACCGTGCGCATTTCCGTGCTGCCCGTGGCGGTGCCCAGCGTTCCCAGGTAGTCGAGCGCCGCCTGTGTGACGCCACCATCACGGAAGATGTTGTACGGCACGCAGGTTCCGCCCGAGATGCACACCGGATTCGCGGCTGTTCCCGTCACCTGCAGCGCGTCGGCGATCTTCGCGAAAGAGAAGTCGTTGCCATTGATGTTGGAGAAATTGGTGTAGTAGTACTGGCCGTAGGCATCGTAGTTCCAGCCCTCGGCGATGCTTCCCTTGCTGCCCAGTGCGAGCCGGTAGTTGGTGTGCTCGAACACGTAGTAGCGCGCGCCGCCTTCCACGTTGCGGCGGCCAATTTCCACATCTGCGCTCACCGAGCCGGGATTCAGCCGGTCCGCTGCGATCTGCGCGGGTGTGCACAGGATGCTGGCCTGTTGTGCGCTGAGCAGCGGATTGCTGCAATTCACGGCGTAGTTTCCCGTGTCACCAACGACGTTCGAGCCGCGGAACAGCGCGGTGGGCGCCACTTCCTGATAGGTGCGGTCATCCATGAACGACAGCTCCGCATACGGCCGGAAGTGATCGTTCACATCCACATGCGCCAGGAAGCCGGCGTTGTAACGCTCGTCCTGGCGCTGCATGTAGATGTAGCTCTGTGAATTGAAGAACGCCGGCGGATTGAGGCCCGGCGTGGTACGGCTCACGAACTGGTTGCCCAGCACCGAGTAGGCGGCATTGCCGGGGCGCGGGCCGAAATAGTTGGAATTCGAGGAGCCCTGGCAGAACACGTCGTCGAGTTCGTCGGTGATGTTCAACTGGCAGGCGCCGAAGTCCCGGTCCGTGCTGCGAACGGGATCCATCTTCTGGTACCCGAAGTAGCCGGTGACATTGCCACGGCCTTCCAGGATGTTGGCGCCAGCCGCGAAACTGGCATTGATGGTCTTGCCATCCCATGATGTGCCACGAGGTCCCACCTGGCCCGCATCATCCAGGCGCTGCCGGATGAAGCCATTGTTGTTGTTGTGCCAGTTGCCGCCCAGCTGTGCATCGAACTGAACACCCTGGAAGTTCTTCTTGGTGATGAAGTTGACGACACCGGCAATGGCGTCGGACCCGTACACCGCGGACGCACCACCGGTCACCACATCGATGCGCTCCACCAATATGGCGGGGATCTGATCGATATCAGGTCCCGGCGCCGTGATCACGGTCTGAGGAGAGCCGGCACCCAGCCGGCGACCATCGACCAGCACCAGCGTGCGGTTGGGGCCCAGCCCGCGCAGGCTGGCGGTGGCGACGCCACCTGCGGACGACAGACCGCTGGTCTTGTTGCCCAGGTCCTGTCCCAGATAATTGGCATTGATCTGCGGCAGCTGGTTCAGCATGTCCGAAAGATCGATGCGGCCGCCGGTATTGATCTCGTCGCTGGTCACCGTGAGAATCGGGCTGGTGCTG
>DATNCK010000308.1:0-4260 GCA_035571575.1 Steroidobacteraceae bacterium
GTGGCGGTCATAGGTCAGCTCGCTGCGCAGGAACATGCCGAGCATCAGGCAGCAGGCAAAGCCCACGGCGAGGCCGATCAGATTGATGGCGGCATAGCTGCGCTCCCGAATCGCGCTGCGCCAGACCGCAGTCAGAAAGTCAGTGATCATGAGGGTGCTCTATCGCGCTCATCGGCATCACTCATGACGCAACGTGTCGGCCGGATCGGCGCGCGCAGTGCGCAAGGACTGCAGCGCCACGGTGCCCAGTGCCACTCCGGCGGCCAGGGAGATCGACAGCAACAGCAACATCGGATTGACGCGGACCCGATAGGCGAATCCTGCCAGCCATTCATCCATGATCAGCCACGTCGCCGCGCCAGCGATCAGGCCACCAACGCCTATCAGCAGCAGCACGCGCCGCGACAGCAGCCAGATCACCTGCCAGGACGATGACCCGACCACCTTGCGGATCGCTATCTCGCGCGCTCGCCGCTGCGCGGCGAACGCTGTGAGACCGAACACACCCAGGCAGGCGATGCCCGTACAGACTGTGGCGAACACGGAGATGAGTGCCAGCATGCGGCGCTCGGTGCCGTACATGTCCGCGAGTGAGTCGTCGAGCATGGCGTACTCGAAGGGATTGCCGGGATCGAAACGCTTCATCACTGTTCCGATGTACTGCATCGTCGCCGGGAAATTCTGTCCCGAAACGCGGACCATCACGGAGCGCTGCACGAAGGGCCAGCGTGCCTCGGGCTCGCGCTTGCGCGCGTCACCCAGAATGGTCAGCGCCAATGGCGTGATCGGATCGCGCAGCGACTGCATGTGGAAGTCGCGCAGGACGCCGATCACCCTGCCGCCCTGCACACGGCGACCGATGGCGCTGTGCCAGCCACGCGCCCGCACGAAGGCTTCGTTGACCAAAAAGAGCTGTTCGGAACGGCCGGAAGCGTCAGGTGGAAAGTCCTGCCCCTCCACCAGTTGGATCCCCAGCGTCTTCACGAAATCCATGCCCACTTCAAGGATGTCGCCATTGACGGACTGCATCTCGCCCGCGGCGTTCTCCGCCATGAGAAAAGCACCGCCGGTGAAGCGCCCGCCGGGTGGCACTCGCGCCTGCGTCACCGACAGTACATCCCTGTTGCGCTGAAGCTCCTGCACCAGCGCGGGCATGCGGTCGAACTGGTCCACGCCGCGGATGGTCACTGTCACCAGATTGTCGCGTTGAAACCCCAGCGGCGCGCTGGCCACGTAGTGCATCTGCGCAGCCATGACCAGCGTTGCCGCCACCACTCCCACAGCCATCACGAACTGCAGCAGCACCAATCCCTCGCGCAGGCGCGCGCCGCGCGCCGCGCCACCGCCACGGGTAGTGAAGGCAGCGATAGGCATCCAGGCAGAGAGATAAACGGCCGGATAGGCGCCGGCCGCCAGCCCGACGAACAGCGCCGCCAGCAGCGTTGTGCCCAGCAGTTGTGGATCGGAAGACAGATCGAGCCGCACCTGTCCCAGCAATTCGCCCAGGGGCGTCAGAGTCAAAGCCACTTCTGTCAGCGCCAGTCCCACTGTCGCGGCGACCAGTGAGTACAGCAGCGACTCCATCAGGAATTCGGACAACAGCCGGCTGCGCGACGCGCCGAGGATCTTGCGGATGGCCACCGAACGTGCGCGTTTGAGTGCACGCGCCGCAGCGAGATTGGTGTAGTTGATGCACGCGACGATCAGCAGGAACAGCGCGACCGACACGCAGCCATAGAGGTAGGCGCGGTTGCCCAGCGGCTGATCGCCAGCGATGGCCTCACCGTAGTGAATGCCGGACAGCGGCTGCAGCCAGAAGCGCAGGCGAAACCCTGGCGGCGCATTGCCCTCTACATTGCGCTTGATGAAATCACTGCTGATGCGCTGCCAGTCGCGCGGCTCGAATCCCGGCCGCATCAGCAGATAGGTATAGGCGCTGTAGCCGCCCAGCAGCTGCCGGCGACGACTGGGCTGGTCGGCCGCGTCGCGCAGCAGCGGTATCTTGTCTGAGAACAGTGCGTCGTAGCGCAGGTGCGTGTTGGGCGGCAGATCTTCGAACACCAGCGTCACCTTCCAGGGCTGGTTGGCGTCCGTCGTCAGGATCTGGCCGATGGGATTGGCGTCGCCGAAATAGGCCTTCGCCAGCGTGCGGCTGATGGCAACCGAGGATTCGGCCTGCAACGCTGTCGCAGGGTCGCCGGCCAACACCTTGTGGCTGAAGACCTTGAATACCGAGGCATCGGCAAAGAACGTGCGCCGCCAGTTCAGCACACGATCACCGTGACGCAGCCTGAGGCCGTCCTGCAGGCTTGCATCCGTGAAGCGCACGAATGCCTCGATCTCGGGATAGTCCTCAGCCAGGATGGGCGCCGTGGCGCGCGGCATGGACACGCCCAGCATCGAAGACGTGGCGCTGGAGAACTCGCCGGCTATGCGGTAGATGCGGGAATAGTGGTCGAAGTGCTGGTCGTAGGTCAGTTGGCTGCGCAGGAAAAGTCCGAGCGCCAGGCAACAGGCGAAGCCGACTGCGAGGCCCATCAAGTTGATGGCCGCGTAGCCGCGCTCACGCACGGCGCTGCGCCAGATGCCGGCCAGAAAGTCACTGAACATGCGGGCTTGTCATCAAGCGGCGTGCCATGCGGGTATCGGGTCTTGGGTCTTTCGATTCAATGGCTTAAGACGAAGCCCGGGTCTCGTTGCCTGCGTTCAAGCTGCAAAATGACTCATTTCGATACATTATATGTATTGATATGGAACAAATTTCCGACCAACCCTTCGATGCCAGCCTGCTGGTGGTGGACGACGACCGCTCCATCCTGAAGGCTGCCCAGCTCCTGCTGAAGCATCACTTCAGTCACGTCGAGGTACTCGACCGGCCTGCCGAACTGCCGGCGCGGCTGGGACAGCGGGAGTTCGACGTGGTGCTGCTCGACATGAACTTCGCCGCCGGTGCAACGGCTGGCGAGGAAGGCCTGCACTGGCTGGGTGTGGCGCGACGCGTGGCACCCGCGACCAAGGTGATCCTGATGACGGCCTACGGCGGAGTGGAGGTCGCCGTGAAAGCAATGCGTCACGGCGCCAGTGATTTCGTGGTGAAACCCTGGGACAACGCGCGACTGATCGCCACCGTCAACGCCGCCGCCAGACTGGCGCAGGCAGACCGTGAACTGAATCGGCTGAAGTCGCGCCAGCAGGTGCTGGAAGGCGACGCGGACCAGTACCACATCATCGGCCAGTCGCCGGCATTGAAATCACTGCTCGCGCAGATCGGCAAGGTCGCCGGCACCGACGCGAATGTGCTGATCCTCGGCGAGAACGGCACTGGTAAGGAACTGGTCGCGCGTGCCCTCCACCGGCAATCGCAGCGACGCGATCGCGGTTTCGTCGGCGTGGATCTGGGCGCGCTGTCCGAGTCACTTTTCGAGTCCGAACTATTCGGCCATCGCAAGGGCGCGTTCACCGACGCACGCGAGGATCGCGCCGGGCGATTCGAAATCGCATCAAGCGGCACCCTTTTCCTGGATGAAATCGGCAATCTGAGCCTGCAGATGCAGGCCAAGCTGCTCGGCGCGCTCGAGACCCGCTCGGTCACGCGCGTCGGCTCCGATCGTCCCGTACCCGTGGATGTGCGCGTGATCTGCGCCACCAATCTCCCGGAGCGCGACATACGCGATCCGGCGCGCTTCCGGCAGGATCTCCTGTATCGCGTCAATACCATTGAACTGCGACTGCCGCCGCTGCGCGAACGCCAGGAAGACATACCGCTGCTGGCGCAGCACTTCGCGAATTTCTTTGCACGCAAGTACGGCAAGCCACTGCCGCGCATAGACACCGCAGCCATCGAGCGGCTGCGCGCCTATGCCTGGCCGGGCAATGTGCGCGAGCTGCGGCATGTGATCGAGCGCGTGGTGATCATGAGCGAAGTGCCCACTCTGCAGCTCGATGGCGTGCTGCCTGCAGCCGCACCGGCCGAGCCGATGATTCCTGCCAACATTCCGCTGAACCTGGAACAGCTGGAGCGGCTGGCGATCGAGCGGGCGCTGGCCGTGCACGCCGGCAATCTCAGCCGTGCGGCGCAGACGCTGGGACTGGGACGCAGCACGCTGTACCGGAAGATGGCGCGGCATGGTCTTCAGTAACAGCTTCCGCGTGCAGGTGGTGGCGCGCGTCGCGCTGCTGGCTGCGTTGATATTCGTATTGTGGTGGAGCCTGCTGCGCACAACCTGGGATGCCACACCCGTGATCTGTGCCGCGCTGCTG
>DATNCK010000309.1:0-15758 GCA_035571575.1 Steroidobacteraceae bacterium
TGAGCCTTCAGCACGCCGAGCTCGCGCATGTCGCGGCTCACGGAAGATTGCGTCACCTCGAAGCCATCCTGCTTCAGCAGGCCCACCAGGTCGGACTGACGACGCACGGCACCCGCGCGCAGGTGGCGCAGGATGGAGTTGCGACGGTCGGTCTGGTGGCGGTCGGCGTGCATAAGAATTCAAATCTTATGCATAAATAGTCATCAATGCAAGGAACAGGGCTTTGGCTGCCGCAGGCAGGTAATCATGCTCTGACGGTCAGGGCGCTACGGAGGCGGCCGACGGCGGCACTTTGGGAGTATCCGCCTTCTTGGGCTTTTTCCCCAGCCGCGGATTGCGCACCGTATAGACAATGTCCGCACTGCGCGCCTTGCCCGCCTCGGTCTTCAGCGTCCAGTGATCGCCGATGGTGTAGCGCAGCTTCAGGGTGTTGATGGCCTCGGCCAGACTGATGCCGTAGCTGACATAGAAGCGCGGCGAGAGATAGCGCCCCAGCACCAGCGAGGTGTCGTTGTCATTCGACAGAGCGGACGTGGGCTCGATGCTCACGTCCTGGATGCCCACGCGGCCACCGATCTGCTGCGCGAGGATGGCGCCGCCCTGCATCAGCAGGTCGTTGCGCGCTGCGCCGGGGCGGGCGTTGGCGTCCTGCACCGCGCTCAGCGAGCCACCCGAGAGAATCAGCGAAGCGATCTGCGACTGCGGAATCGCAGGCTCGGAGAAGAACGTCATGCGCGGTGCGCGCAGCGTGCCGCGCACGTTCACACCGGCCGTCACTTCCGGAAACACCTTCTGTGCGCGCAGGTCTACGCCGGGGTCGCCCAGCGGCCCGTTGCTGAAGATCAAGCGTCCGCGCTCGATGTCCAGCAATCGGCCCAGCGCGGCGTACTTGCCGGAGACCACATTCAATTCACCCGAGCCGCGGCTGTTCTGCGCCTCGTCGGTGCGCAGCACAATGCTGCCGCCGAGTTTGGCCGAGAGTCCCTGCGCATTGATGTTGACGTCATCGGTGAGTGTCAGCCGGATGTCGCTGACCACGATCCAGCGCTGCGCGGGGTCTTCCTGCGGTTCACCCACCAGCACTTCATCGCCCGATACCAGCACGGCGTTGGTCAGATCCTTCGGCTCGAGCCGTGCATAGGGCAGCTTCACTTCGCCGGTGGCATCGATGCGGCGGCCGTTGAGCTTGAAGTCCAGATTCGGTGAAGCGTGGATGCGCGCTTCGGGCACGTCGACTACGCGCAGGTTCTCGCCTTCGACATGCAGGTTGCCGTAGGGCTCACGATCCTTCCAGGCGACGCGACCGTTGAACTTCGCATTGCCGTCGCCGATCTTCGTCTGGCCCGAAAGATCGAGCGCACCGGCGTCGAACTTCGCATCCAGCGACAGCGCGCGCAGCGACAGATTCACCTGGTACACATCGATCTGTGCGTCGCGCAGCTGCAGTGTGCCTTCGATCTGTGGCTGCCCCAGCGTGCCCGCGATCGCCACATTGGTGGTCAGACGTCCGCTGGCCTTGTCGATGCCCCCTACATAGATGTCGAGTACGGCAAGGCCGGTAGTGGTGGCGTCGAGCGACCCCTTGATGGGGTAGTCGTGCCAGTCGCCGCCATTGCGTTGACCTGTGAGTTGTCCCGTGATGCGACCGGCTTCCGCGGCATCCAGCCCCACCTGCACTTCAAAAGCGTCGGGCGTGGCCCGTCCGGTGACACTGCCCGAGCCCAGCGGCATGTGTTCTTCGCGGCCGTTACCCAATTGATGTCGGAGCTGTGCGCCTTGCAGCTGCGCCTTCAGATTGCCGGTGATGGGTGCGCTGGGTGCGCCGGCCGCATCCACACTCACATTGATCGTGCCGTCGTACTCCATGTCCTGTGTGAGCCCGGCAGTGAGCGCGCGCAGTGGCAACGACGAGGCAGCCACCTGCGCACGCCATGCGCCGCTGGCATCACGATCTCCGGCGCTGCAGACCCGCTCGCTATCGCCCTTCAGGCACAGGTTCTCGATGCGGAACTGCTGCGTCGTGAACTGCAGCGGCGCCGGCGCTTCGAGCTTGAGTTGCAGGTTGCGGGTGTCGTCCACAGAAAGGGTGGTGAGCTGACCGCGCCACTGACCCTGTGAGATCACGCCCTCGGCGGTGAATGCGCTGCGCAGCGGTGAGGCTTCGACACTGCCCATGATGCGTTGCGCGTCCATCGTTCCCTGCAGCTGCAGGCTGGCATGCTGCGCGGTGCGCTTGCCGATGGTGAGGCCGGTGAGTTCGATCTGGCCTTGTGTACGGCGCGCAGAGGCGAGATCGATATCCACATCGGCATTCACCGAGGCCAGCTTCTGATCGCGCCACTCGAAGTTGGTGCCGCGCGCCTTCAGCAGCAGCAGCGGCATCTCATTGGTGCCCGCTACTCGACCGGTGGCGTTCACGCGGCCCTTGGCATCCGGATCGAGCAGGCTGAGGTCTTCGGCGTCGAGCGTGAACTGCAGGTCGCGTCGCGTTCCGCCCAGGCCACCATTCAACGCGACATGCGTGCGACCGAGCCGCACATCCACATCGCGGAACTGCCAGTCGGCACTGCCCGCGGCCTGCGCGAAATGCCCGCCGCCGCTGGCGTTCTGGCCACGCAGCTTGCCGGCGAGTTTCTTCAGATCGAAGTCCAGCGCGGCGTCGGCACCGAAGGGCGCGCCGCGCGCATCGAAATCGAAGCTCAGCTGGCCGGGCAGGTCGGCACGAATCTGCGCGGGATCCAGATTGCTGGCGTGACCCGTGAGATGCCAGCTTTCGGCCGGCTGCCAGCGCGCCTCGCCACTGAAGTTGGCGGTGCCGCCGAGCACGCCAACCTGTGCGGCATCAACCTGTATCGACTGTCCATCGAGCACGCCGCGCAGCGAGCCGGGCAGATCCTGCCATTGCTTGCCGCTGATCAGGCCATCGCCTTCGACCTGCCAGGGCTTCTGGCCCGCCATCTTGAAATGTCCGCTGGTGCTGGTGAAGGCGGGCTCGTTGGATGAGAGCGGCCAGCGGAAACGCGTCCAGTCACCCGCGAGTGCCAGCTTCGGGCCGCCCGGTACGACATCCACACCGCCATGAACACTGGCGCGCGCGCCGGATGGCGCATGCGTGGCTGTGGCCTGCCGGATCTCCAGATGCCTGTCGGCGTAGGTGCCATCGAAGGTCACGGCCATGGGTCCAGCCTTGAGGCCGGGCGCCGTCACACTGCCGTGTGCGGTGTAGCCATTCGAATTCGCGCCCACGTCGAGCTGACCGGAAAGAATGCCCAGCGCACCGCCGCCACCGAAGGGCACGAGATCGAAGTCATGCACCGTCGCCTTGCCGGTGTAGCGCCACGCCGAAGTCAGCGTCTGCGCAGTGCCATTCACCTCGGCATGAAAAGGCTGGTCGATGCTTGCCTGGATCGGCAGCCGGTCGAGATCCCCATCCCCCTTGGCGAGGATGTGCCATTCCGGCAGCCCTTCAGGTCGATAGCGCAGATCTGCCTCACCGCGCACACCGAATGGCCGTGCAGCGAACACGCGGCCATTTTTGGTCACGATGTGCGTGGACTGGAAATCCGCCTCGGATGAGCTCACGCGGATCTGCTTCGGATATATCGTAGACCCGACGCTATGGATGTTTGTGAACTCCACCATGCCCCCGCTGGGCGCAGTGATGCGCAGCAGGCCGACGCGCGAATCGTCCACGTCGATGCGCAGCGTCGCGGGCAGGAAGCGCGGCTCCCACTTGCGCTTGTTGTCATCATCGGGAAATACCGTTACCGCAACGCTGGCCGCATGCGCGTTCAGCATATGCACCCGCTGCGATACCAGCAGCGGCCACAGCTCCACATGACCGTCCGCGTTCGTGATCAGCACATCGGAGCGACGGTGTTGCACGCGCAGCGAGGTCACTGCGAAGCCACGCACCAGCGTGCCGCGCACGCCTTCCATGCTGATGGTCAGCGGGCCCACCTTGCCGGTGACCTGTCGCGCCAGGAACTGCAGTCCCGCCTCGGTGGTGGCGATGTAGTAGATGAAGCCCGTCGGCACCAGCAACAGCAGCGCCACGAAGATCAGGATGAGCTTGCGTCGCAGGCTCATAGCTTGGTGGTGATGTTCAGATGCAGTCGCAGATTGCCCCCAGTCGACACTGGCTTCGCCACATCGAGTCCCAGCGACACCACGGGCAGTCGGTAGCGGACGCCCACGCCAGCCGCATATTCCAGCTTGTCGCCGAAATGATCGAAGGCATTGCCGAAGTCGAAGAAGGTCGCGGCGGCGAGATTCCACCACGGCAGGTCGCGCACGAATTCCACCGAGCCCACGATGAGGTGTTTGCCGCCCACGCCTTTCATTTCAGTAGTGCCGTCGTTGTTGGTCACCAGTTCCTGCGGTGACAGGCTGTCGTAGGCGAATCCGCGCACGCTGCGATCGCCGCCGGCGAAGAAGCGGTAGATGCCGGGCACCTCGTCGAAGTTCTTCACCAGCGTGGTGCCCAGTTCGCCGCGCAGCAGCAGATGCCATTTGCGTGTGAGGTCGAACTGCCGCTCCGAGGTCAGATGCAGGCGCAGAAAGTCGGCATCCGACCCCAGCGCACGCTGCGAGCCGATGAGTTCCGCAATGAAGGCGCGACTGAACAAGGCTTCGCCGAGAAAGCCTTCGGGCACCGATGCGAAGGTGACGCCTGGAACCAGCAGGTTGCTGGAAGTCTTGGTCTGTCCATCATCAGTAGTCGTGTGCGTGGCCGACACCTGCGTCACGATCTGCCACTTGCCACGCACGCGTGTGATGGATGGCGTGATGGAGGTTTCGTTGTTGTTGAGGCCGCCGCTCTCGGTGTAGTCGTTCACGCCTTCGAGCGAGAAGCGCTCCAGCGCCGGATCGCCGATGGGAATGTCGTAGCGCGCGTTCACGCGCCGCCGGATCGTGGAGGCATTGATCTCGGCGCGGAAGCGATGCCCCCGGTCGTTGATGCGCGTGTCGGTCCAGCCGATGGTGCCGCGTATCGAGGTGTCGGTGCCGTAGCCCGCGCCCAGCTGCAATTGTGTATCGCCCTTCAGCGCCGTGATCTTCACCGGCACGGCCAGCGATTCCGGATCTGCATCCCCCGGCGTCACATCCACGGTGGAGAAGTACAGGCTGTCGTCCAGAGCGAACTGCGTGCGCAGCAGCTGCTCCACGTTGTAGGGCTCGTTTTCATGGAAGCGCAGATAGCGCTGCATCAGCGCCGGCCGGATCACGGACTGCTCGATGCTGACCGCGCCGAAGTGGTAGCGCGGACCCGTTTCCAGTTTCAGGTCGATGCTGGCCGAATGCGCGGCCACATCCACCAGCAGCGGGTTGGGCACCAGCTTCGCGGCGAGATAGCCATTGGCCGCTGCCGTGCGGATCAGCGCGCTCTTCACCTCTTCATAGGTGCCGTGGTTCAGCCGCGCCCCTTCACGCAGCGCCTTCTGCGCCTTGATGGCGACGAAGGCCGGATCATCGGCGCCGGGACCTTCCACTTCGACGGACACATGACGCACGCGCACTGGCTCGCCCGGCGTGATGTCGATCTCGATCAGCCAGCCCTTGCCCTCGGGCTCGAGCTTGGCGCCTACCTTCGGTTCGTAGTAGCCAAAGGGTCGCAGTGCCTCGCGCACTTCGCCATCGATGCGGTTGAACAGGCGATTGGCCGTGTCTTCGTCGATGTCATCGCGATCGCGGTAGCGCTCGACGCTGAGGAAGGCCTGCACATTGCGTTGCACGTCGCCTTCGACACCATGCAGTTCCACCTTGATGGCGGCGGCACAGGGCGCCCCCAGCAGAACCAACATCGTGACCAGCAGCGGGCGGCGCACGTCAGTTTCCGTGCAGCCAGTGATCGATCAGCCGGCGCGAAATGGTTTCGCGTGGTGGCAGATGCACGATGCCGGCCTTGATCTCGGCGCGTGTCAGCCAGCGCGCATCCTCGAGTTCGCCATCGTGTAGTTGCGGGGTCGCATGCGTACCCTGCGCAATGAAGCCCACCATCAGTGAGGCCGGAAAGGGCCAGGGCTGCGAGGAATGGTAGGTGAGGGTCTGCACGGTGATGCCAGTTTCCTCCGCCACCTCGCGCCGCACGGCATCCTCCAGTGATTCACCTGGCTCCACGAAGCCGGCGATGGTGGAGTAGCGGTTTGGCTGCCAGCTGGCCTGACGTCCCAGCAGCGCCTGGTCGCCATCGTGCACCAGCACGATGATGGCCGGATCGAGTCGCGGGAAGCTCTGGTGACTGCAGGCCGGGCAGCGGCGCATGTGGCCGGCGCGCTCACTCAAGGTGTGCGCCCCACAGCGTCCGCAGTGACGGTGATTGGCGTGCCAGAGATGAAGCGCGCGGGCATAAGCCAGCAGACCCGCTTCATGGGGGGCAAGTTCGCTGGTCAGCGGACGAAGTTCAGCCAGGCGCTCGTGGGGCTCGTGCACCGGCGCGTCGGGCAGCAGATCCACCAGCACACAGCGGCGTTCACCAAACCACCCCAGCAGCACACTGCGCTCGATGCTGGCTGCGCGGGCCACACGCGGATCATCGCCGCCCAGAAAAGCGATGCGGGCGGGTTCCTCGTCGTGCGGCGCCAGGGTGAGGGTGGCGCCGTCCCGCATGGCCACGTAGCGGGTGGCAGGGTCTGCCCTTGCTGCGGCCAACCAATCCTGATGCAGGCGCGCCTCGGCGCGCCGGTCGAGATACGCGCCGGCAAACAGGTTTTCGGGGGCCATTTTCAGGCCAGATCATAGCAATGCGGGCACAACGGGCGCTGAACAGGTGAGCGACGGGAGGCGCGGGCTCGTCGGGGCAGTGATGGTCAGTCCAGCGGTAGACGCCCCTGTCGCGAGTGCTCGCAGGACAGACACCGCCGCGGACCCGCACCGAAGCGATCGACCACGATCAGCCCCATGCAGTCGGTGCACAGCGTGGCGCGCAGCTCATCGCCGCGGGCCAGTGCGGTGACCAGGAACACCGCGTGTTCGAAGCTGATGCGCGGGCTCGGCACCAGCATGCGGTAGGCCTCGAAGGCATCGCACAGCGCCTCGCCGCGTTGCATGCCGGGCAGCAGCCGCGCGGCGTCAGCCACCTGCGTGGCCGGCACGGCGCCAAGCAGATAGCACACGCTGGCCAGCACGGCGGATTCCTGGCGCATCTGCGGCGTGCGGATGAAGAAGCTGATCTGCTGCGGCGATTTGCCGCGATGGCGCGTGACCTGCGAGCCGGTGTCGTCCGCCACATACGAGCGATACAGCTTGCGGATGCGATCGTCGGTGAGGCCGGTCCACACGCGGATGGTGCGGGTGCGCGCCTCGTGGTGAATGAAGCGCAGCGCCAGGTCAAAGCGCTGTCGATCGCGACTGTACCGGTCGTCGGAAACGCGCATTTCTTGTTCTCCCTGATGGCCAAAAGCATAAAGCACGAAAATCAGAATTGGGAGAAATATCCCAAATTTGAAAGTTCGACAGAATGCTGGTTGCGGGTCACTATGTGGCCAGAACACGGAGGAATGGCATGGACGCAGAAAACTCGGGCTCGATCGCACGCCAGTGGCGCGTCGGGCAATGGCTCACCGATGGCTCCATGGAGGCGGTGGCGGAAATAAACGCCCAGTGCCTCGACTTCCTCCATGCGCTGGCGGCAGAGCCGGCGCGGCAATTGCCCGAGATGTTCAACGGGCAGCTGGCGGCCTGGCGCGAACTGTCGACGGCCGCCCGTGCGCAGCTGGCTGCCAGTCCCTATCTGCTTGCAGATGCCGGCTTCGACGATGAATCGCGCTGGTCGCTGCCGGCGCGCCGCATGGTGCAGGATCTGCCCGCGGTGTCCGCCGAGCCCGTGTTCACCGGCCCGGGCAGCGAGGACTTCGTGCGCGCGGTGCTGGTGTTCGGCTGGCATCTGGCCCGCGCCAACCGCCAGCTGGCGCGCGTGGTGCTGGGCATGACGCCGGCCTGCGCCACGCGCATCGCCGCGCTGCGGCTGCGCGATCTGGACTGGGTGGTGCAGCACCATCCCGAATGGGTGCGTCCGCGCTGGGATCGTCAGCCCCGCGTCTGGCGTCATCTGCTGGGGGCGGTGCGTGAACCCGATACGCAGTTGCTGACCCAGGTCAGCCTGCGCGGCCTGCAGCTGCTGGCCGCCAATGTGCTGGCGGTGCAGCCGGTGCATGCCGCGCGCAAAGCGGGGTTATAGTCACCGCCCATTGCTGGTATTCGGGGAGGGGTCTCATGCGCGAAGGGCATGCATCGGGTCTGTGGGTTGGTGCGGCACTGCTGTCGCTGGCACAACTGGCAACGGCGCAGCAGCAGCCGGCACCGGGCATTCCAGTGCCCACGCTTTCGCAGCCTTCTTACACCTTCGACACCGGCGAGCAGCATCAACTGCGCGTACAGGTGCTGGCGCGCGGCCTGAATCATCCCTTCGCGGTGGCGTTGCTGCCCGACGGCGATGCCCTGATCAGCGAACGCGGCGGTGCGCTGCGCCTGCTGCGTAACGCCACGGGCGCGGCCGGTCGGCCCACGCAGCTTGAAGCCGCACCAGTGCCCGGTCTGCCCACCCTCGAAAAGACCTACCGCAATGCCGGCCTGCACGATCTGGCGCTGCATCCGGGCTATGCGCAGAACCACTGGGTGTATTTCAGCTTCAACAAGCCGGGCGATACGGTGCCGGGCGCCGGTAACGCGCCGGCGCGGCAGCTCAGCAAGCTCACGGTGATGCGCGCCACCTTCGACGGCAGGGCGCTCACCGATGCGAAGGAAATCTTCGTCGGCAAGTCGGGCGGCACCAGCGGTTCGCGCATCGCCTTCGACGGCGACGGGCTGCTGTACATCATCAACGGTGCTGCGGTTGGCGATGATGCGCAGCGCATGGACAACACCGTCGGCAAGGTGCTGCGCGTCAAAGATGACGGCAGCATTCCGGCCGACAATCCCTATGTGGGCCAGAAGGATGTGAATCCGGCGGTGTTCACGCGCGGGCATCGCGACCCGCTGGCGCTGACCTGGCATCGGGGCGCCGGCGTGATGCTGGCGGGCGAGCATGGGCCCAATGGCGGCGATGAGCTCAATTTGATCCGCGGCGGCAAGAACTACGGCTGGCCGGTGGTCACCTATGGTCATGGCTACGACGGCGCCGTGCTGTCCGAGTCGCCGGTGGCCGCGGGCATCGAGCCGCCGCTGGTGTACTGGGTGCCGTCCATCGGTCCTTCCGGTCTCACGGTCTATACCGGCGATCGCTTCCCGGCCTGGAAGAACAATGTCTTCATCGGCAGCGTGCGCCGCGGTGAGATCCCTGGCACCGGTGGTCTGGAGCGGGTGGTGCTGAATGACAAGCTGCAGGAACTGCGGCGCGAAACCCTGCTCACCGAACTGCACCAGCGCATCCGGGATGTGCGGCAGGGGGCTGACGGCCTCCTTTATGTACTGACGGATGAGGCGGATGGCGCTCTGTTGAGACTGGAACCGGCATCCCGATAAGATCCTTTCAATAGAAATTTATTTGCACTATTATTTCTCCAGAAAGGAGAAATTATGGGTGCACTGCAGCATTCTTCTTCGGAACCGGCGGCTTCCCCCACGCTGACCAAAGCCGTGGTCCGTGCCGCGGGTTTTCTGGGACTGAGCCAGGCTGCACTGGCTCAGGTGCTGGGAGTGAGCGGCGCCACGGCCTCGCGGCTGATCAGCGGCAGTTATACGCTGCAGCCTTCGCGCCGGCGCGAATGGGAATTCGCGTTGCTGTTCCTCCGGCTGTTCCGTTCGCTGCAGGCCATCGTCGGCAACGATCGCGATGCCCAGCTGTGGCTGCGCAATCCCAATCTGGCGCTGGGTGCGCCGCCGCTCGATCTCATTGGCAGCGCCGAAGGGCTGGTCCGTGTCCTCAATTACCTGGACGCCAGCCGCGGTCGCATCTGAGCTGCTGCGCTGGCAGGGCGCGCTGTGGCGTGCCGTCGAGGCGCAGCACCGCGTGGCCACCTCGCGGCTGGTCGATACGCTGCAGGAGCAGGCGCTGCTGGAACAGCTGCTGGATGACGCCAAGCCCGTGGCGCCTGATTCGCCACGGCACTATCTGCTGACCACGCCATTCCGTTATCCGCCGCCACACCCGGGCGGTTCACGCTTCCGCAGCGCCACCGATCCCGGCGTGTTCTACGGCGCCGATGAGCGCCGTACCGCCTGCGCCGAGCTGGGCTTCTGGCGCTGGCGCTTCCTGCTCGACAGCCCCGCATTGCCGCGGCTGGAGCCGCTGCCACAGACGCTGTTCCAGGCGCCTGTGGATGCGCCAGCCGTTGATCTCACCGCGCCGCCCCTGGTGCGCGACGCGGCGTTGTGGCGCTCGCCGACGAACTACGCGCACTGCCAGCAATTCGCGCCGGTGGCGCGTGCAGCCGGCGCCGGCCTCATCCGTTATGCGTCGGTGCGTGATCCGGAAAGGGGGATGTGCGGCGCGGTGCTCAGCCCCACCGGGTTTACCTCCGGTCCGCTGGTGGAGCAGAGCTGGCTGCTGGGCGTGACGCGCGAGCGCGTGCAGTGGCAGCGCGATTCGGTGCTGTTCCCCGAAGGGTTCGAATTTTCCTACACTGCGGGCCCGCTGCAGTAGCTTGAAGGGCACGCCTTGTCGCTCGAACCTTTCCATCTGGCCATTCCCGTCACTGATCTGGGGGCTGCGCGGCATTTTTACGGCGAGCTGCTCGGCTGTCCCGAAGGCCGCAGCTGCGCCGATTGGGTGGATTTCGATTTCTTCGGTCACCAGCTGGTGGCGCATCTGGATCACGGGGGTGCCGCGCGCAAACCGCTCTATAACCCCGTCGACGGCAAGGATGTTCCCGTGCCGCACTTCGGCATCGTGCTCGATTGGCAACGCTGGCACGACCTGGCGGCGCGATTGAAACAAGCCGGCGTGCGCTTCGGTATCGAACCAGGCATCCGCTTCCAGGGCCAGGTGGGCGAGCAGGCCACGATGTTCTTCCAGGATCCTTCCGGCAATGCGCTGGAATTCAAGGCATTCCGCGACATCGGTCGCCTGTTTGCGAAGTAGCCTTTCGAGCGGCGCGCTCTGACAGATTCGGTAAACGAATGTTCCTCGTTGCCGCTGCAAGAAATTCGATGCTCGCGGGCAAGCTTCAGGGTGCTGGCTTCCGGCGGTGTTCAAGGTTAGTTTCGGTTGATGGGGTTACGAGTTCGGCAGGTTCGCCAGCTACTCGGCCTGGCGACCGCCACGGCCTTCTGCGCCCTGTTGTCTGGCGCCGAGCCCGACCTCCCTGCGCTTGTGCACACGGAACCCTTGCGGCTGGGTCCCTCGCAACCCGAGTTCCGGATGATTCGGCTGGCCTATGACGACAACGCCATGGGCTATGGCGGCTTCGGGCGTCGCGGTCGCTCATGGACTACCGATGCACCCGAGGCCGAGTTCCACCTGACGCAGGGCATTCGCCGCCTCACGCGCATCGACACTTTTGATCCGGGCAATGATGCCGACTGGGACGACGTCTATCCCCTCGAACCTCTGGATGACGAGCTGTTCAGCCATCCCTTTCTCTATGCCGTGGAAGTGGGGCGCTGGTACCTCAACGACGAACAGGCCGCGAAAATCCGCGAGTACCTGCTGCGCGGTGGCTTCCTGATGGTGGATGACTTCCACGGCTCGCTGCAGTGGGAAGGCTTCATGGAATCCATGCGCCGCATCTTTCCCGATCGCGAGGTGGTGGAGATTCCCGACGGCCATGAGGTCTTCCACGTGGTGTGGGATCTCAATGAGGTGGTGAGCGGCCCTCACAAGGTGCAGATCCCCGGCCTCGCGGCGCTATACAACGGCACCACCTACGAACAGGACGGTGTCGAACCGCACTGGCGCGGTGTGTTCGACGACGACGGACGGCTGATGGTGGCCATCAATTTCAACATGGATCTCGGTGACGCCTGGGAACAGGCCGACAACCCTCAATATCCCGAAAAATACACCGCACTGGCGTACCGCATCGGTAGCAGCTACGCGATCTATTCGATGACTCACTGATGCTCGACTTCCTGCTCGGCCATTCGATCTGGGCGTTTCGCAACGGCGAGCTGGCGTTCGCACGCGGCTGGCCGCTGTGGCTGCTGGTGGCGCTGGGCGCGCTGGGCCTGGCGGCGATTGTGGTCACGCTGCTGCGGCGAAGCGATTTGCAGATCTGGAAGCGCGCCATTCTCGCGACGCTGCAGTTCGCCTTTCTCGCCATCGTACTGGTGCTGCTGTGGCGGCCGGTGCTGAATGTGGAGCGCATCCGCGACCGCGAGAATGTGGTGGCGGTGGTCATCGACAACTCGGGCAGCATGAATGTGGCGCAGGGCAATACGCCCTCGTGGCGCGATCAGGCGGTGCAGGCGCTGCAATCCTCCGGCGCATTGAAGCAGATTGCGGCCAGCTCCGAGCTCAAGCTGTTCTCTTTTGACGATCGCGCGCAGTCGCTCGAAGCCCTGGGTGAGTTGCGCGGTGGCGCGGGTGCGACGCGCATTGGCGATGCGCTGACCACCGTGACGCAGATGGCGGCCAGCGTGCCCATGGCTGCAGTCGTGCTGGTCAGCGACGGCGCCGAGAACGGCGGCTCGCTGAGCGAAGCCACACTGTCACGCCTCGCGGCCACCGGTGTGCCGGTGCATGCCATTGGTGTGGGGCCCGAACAGCCGGCCAATGATCTGGAACTCGAGCAGCTGCAGGTGCCGGATTCGGCCGCAGCCGGCGAGACCCTGCGGGCGGTGGTGTCGGTGCGCCATCAGGGCCAGCGCAGCACCCGCGTGCGCGTCTATGACGGCGAGAAGCTGATCGCCTCGCAGGAAGTGCCGCTGGCGGAACAGGCCGGACTCACCACTGCCAGTGTGGAGTTCCCGGCGGGCGAAGCTGGTGTCCGCGACCTGCGTGTCACGCTGGATGCGGCGCGCAACGAGACCAATACGCAGAACAACGAGCGCCGTGCTGTGCTCGATGTAGATGGTCGGCCGCGCAATGTGCTTTACATCGAAGGTGAGCCGCGCTGGGAATACAAGTTCATGCGGCGTGCGGCAGAGCCCGATCGCTCGCTGCGCATCGTCAGCAGCATGCGCGCGACGCCGAACCGCTTCTATCGCCAGGGCGTGAAGTCCGGCGATGAATTGAAGGATGGCCTCCCGGCCACCGAGGCGGAGCTGGACTCCGCGGACGCGGTGATTCTCGGCAGCATCGAAGCGGCCGCCTTCTCGCACGACCAGCACGAGTGGCTGAAGAATTTCGTGGACCGGCGCGGTGGGTCGCTGCTGATGCTGGCGGGCCGCGACGGCATGGGCGACGGTGGCTGGGGACGCGTGCCGCTGGCGCAGGTGCTGCCTGCGAAGCTGCCAGGTGGATCGCAGCCCAGTTATGGCACGTTGACCAGCAGGGCGCGGCTGACGGTGTACGGGCAGGAGTCCGCCATCGGCCGGCTCGATGCCGACCCGGCGCGCAATGAAAAGCTCTGGGCGGAAATGCCGCCCCTGGCAGATTTCCAGAACATCGGAGCCTTGCGTCCGGGTGCAGTGGTGTTGCTCGAAGCGACTTCCGGCAAGGCTGGCGGGCCGCAACGGGCCGATCCATTGCTGGTGATGCAGCGTTACGGACGCGGTGCGTCTTATCTGCTGGCCACGGCCACCACCTGGCGCTGGCAGATGCGGCTGCCGCTGGAGGATCAGCGTCACGAGCTGTTCTGGCGCCAGCTGCTGCATGCGCTGACCGCGCCGTCGCCTGAGCGGATATCGCTGCAGCCGGAGCACAGCGTTTACGCGGATGAATCCACTGCCGAGCTCGAGGCGCAGGTGCTGGATGAAACCTTCAAGCCGGTGCCGGGCGCTGTCGTGACTGTGACGGCCAGTGCGGACAGCGGCGCGGTGGCGCCGGTGAGCATCGAACCTTCGGGTCGCGATGACGGGCGTTACCGTGTGGTGATGCAGGCGCCCGCTCCCGGTCTGTATCGTGTGGTGATGACGGCGAAGCTGGGCGACAAGTCGCTGGGCGAGGCGGTGACGCATCTGCGCCGTGTCGACGGCGTGCGCGAGCAGTTCGGTGTGTACCAGCACAAGCCCATGCTCGAGCGCATTGCACATGACACGGGCGGTCGCTACTGGAAGCTCGATGAGCTGGCGGGATTGCCGGAGGCCATCCGCTATTCACGCGCGGGCATGGTGGAGCGGCAGACGCTCGATCTTTGGAACATGCCGCTGGGATTCCTGTTGCTGGCCGTGCTGAAGCTTTCTGAGTGGCTGCTGCGGCGGCTGTGGAGGCGGCTGTGAGTCGCGCGCGCAACAGGGTCGCAACGCTGCTCTTCGCGGCGGGTCTGCTGCATGGTGCGGCGGCACTGGCCACGACTCGCGTACTGATCGTCGCGGGTCTGGGCGGTGAGGCCCAGTACGAGGAGCGCTTCACGCAGTGGAGCCAGAAGACGGCGACGGCTTCAGTGACGGCCGCCGGCGATACCCAGGCCGTGGTGAGTGTCTCCGGCAGCACGGCGACACGCGAGGTCATCGAGCAGCGCTTCACCGCCCTGACCAAGGCGCTGGTCGATGGCGACGAATTCATGCTGGTGCTGATCGGCCACGGCAGCTTCGACGGCAACGAATACCGTTTGAACATCCCGGGGCCGGACATCACCGGCACGGAAATCGCGGCCCTGCTCGATCGCATTCCCGCCAATGTGCCGCAGCTCATCGTGAACACCACCAGCACCAGCGGCGCAGTGGCCGACAAATGGGCCAAGCCGAACCGCGTGATCATCACTGCCACGCGCAGCGGCGGCGAACGCAATGCCACGCGCTTTGGCGGCTTCTGGGCGGAAGCGTTGACCACCGATGCCGCCGACCGTGACAAGGACGGCACCGTCACGGCGCAGGAGGCATACGATTACGCGGTGCGTCGCGTGGGAGATGTCTTCAAGTCTGATGCCGCGCTGCAGTCCGAGCATGCCAAGCTCACGGGCGCCAACGCCGGCCGTTTCGTGGTGGCCCGTCTGGGTGCCGCGGCGCTGTTCGCCAGCGATGCCGAACTGATCGCACTGCGCAAGCAGCAGAGTGGCATCGAGCAGCGGCTGGCACAGCTGAAACCTTTGAAGGCCACGCTGTCGAAGGATGAGTACTACGATCGCATCGAGCCCGTGCTGCTCGACATGGCGCGGCTGGGTGAGCGCATCGATGCGCGGCTGGCATCGCTGGGCGTGAAGGCAGGAGGCGGCAATGCGACACCTTAAGAGTCTTTCGCTGTGCACGCTGCTCGGCCTGCTCGGCGCCTGGCAGGCGCAGTCCCAGGAAATCGATTACGACGAGAAGCGGGCCGCCGTGCTGCGCAAGTGCGATGAGCCGCTGTATCACGGTCGCGTCGAAGAGGCGCGCAACTGCTACCGCCCGCTGCTGCGCGCGGCCGATCCCCTGGTGCGGGCCGAGGCGTCCTGGGCGAGCGGCGATCTGCGCAGCGCCAATGATCTGTTCCGCGAAGCGGTGAACGCCGCGCCGCGCGATGCCAAGCCACGTGTGCGCTGGGGCCGGATGTTCCTCGCCGCAGGTCAGTACAACGACGCCGCGAAGCTGTTCGACGAGGCCATGCAGATCGACAAGCGTGACTGGGGCGCAATGCTGGCCCAGACACGCATGATGGCCGAACGCTTCGATGGCGAGGTGGGCGAGCAGCTGGCTTCCATACTGGCCGAGCAGCCGAACCAGATCGAGCCGCATCTGGTGGCCGCCAGCGTGGCCATCGAGCGTGGTGATCTGGAAGCCGCCTCGCGAGAGGCGCAGAAGGC
>DATNCK010000310.1:0-4852 GCA_035571575.1 Steroidobacteraceae bacterium
AAGGCGAAGCCGAGCACTTCCGCCTGCAGCACAGCGCGGGTCCTGCTGAGAACCATCAGGCTCCGCAAGGTGACGCACACAGTGCGCCTCGCAGCGAACCGGCACCGGTCAGCGCAGCGCCTCCTCCGCCACCACCACCCCCACCGCCGGAGTCACGGCCGGCCGTGGTGTGGTCTTCGTCAGCCTCGCCCGGCGCCTTTCCGCGCAGCGATCGCGACGAATAAACCACGGACACCGTGCTCGGCCAGATCGAGCACGGTGTCGAATCCCGCGGCATTGCCATAGTAGGGATCGGGCACCGAGCGGTAGTTGGTGTGCGGCGCGAAGCTCAGAAACAATTGAGCACGATGGGCCAGGCCCTGGGGCGCTAGCTGGCGCATCTGCGCCAGGTTGTCTTCATCCATTGCCAGCAGCAGGTCGAAACGGCTGAAATCCGCGGGCTGCAACTGCCGGGCGCGCAGCGACGAGAGATCATAGCCACGTGTCAGGGCAGCTTTGACACTGCGTGCATCCGGCGGATGTCCGATGTGGTAATCGGCGGTGCCTGCCGAATCGAATTGCAGTGCCAACTGCGGCGCCTCACGTGCCGCCAGTGCGCGCGCCACGCCTTCCACCGTCGGTGAACGGCAGATATTCCCCAGACAGACAAACAATACCTTCATGGTTCGGATACGCCGAGCTGCCTTATGCGTGACACACGAAGAGTATGTTCATGGCGATGCGCTCACCGAGCGCGCGTCACTCCGTCGCGGGCGGTTCGCGACCGTCGAGCGTCAGCAAGGCGCCGTAAAGATCGGGGCGTCGATCGCGGAACACAAACCAGTTGTCGCGCAGTTCTGCAATCGCAGCCAGATCGAATTCGTGCAGCAGCACGGCTTCCTCGGTTTCGCCAGCCTCAGCCACCTTGGCGCCGGTGGCATCGGCAATGAACGATGAGCCATAGAAGCGGATGTAGAGATTGTCCGGATCCTGCAGTGAACGCTCCAGTCCGAAGCGATTGGAAGCAATCAGCGGCGTGAGATTGGCGGCGGCGTGACCCTGCTGCGTGCGCTGCCAGTGATCGCGCGAATTCACCGGCAATGCCGGCGGCGGCTCGCTGCCGATGGCGGTGGGATACAACAACAGCTCGGCGCCCTGCAGCGCCATGACACGCGCGGCTTCGGGAAACCACTGGTCCCAGCAGATCGCCACGCCCAGTCGGCCGTAGCTCGTATCCCAGACACGAAAGCCCGTGTCGCCAGGAGAGAAGTAGGTTTTCTCCTGATAGCCCGCGCCGTTGGGTATGTGCGCCTTGCGATAGAGGCCGAGCACTTCACCATCCGCATCGATAATCGCGATGGAATTGAAGTACGCGTGTCCGGCACGCTCGAAGAAGCTCACCGGCAGCACCACCTTGAGTTCGCGCGCCACCTCCGCCATGCGTGCCACGGCGGGGTTGTCGCGCAGCGTGGTGGCCAGCCGCAAATGCCGTGAATCCTGTTCGATGCAGAAATACGGCGTCTCGAACAGCTCCTGCAGCAGCACCACCTGCGCGCCCTCCCGCGCGGCGCGACGCACCAGCGATTCGGCGCGCGCGATGTTCGCGTGGATATCCCAGTCGCAGGCAAACTGCGTCGCCGCCACGATCACATTGCGTTTGCCCGAGCGCAGATGTGCTGGCGCCTGCGGGTCCCTGCTTTCGTCCTTCATTCCGGTATTATGCGCGCCGTGATCGCCCGCCTCCGCAGGACCCTGCAGCGCTTCAACGCGCAACCGCCAGTGCGCCGTGAGTTGCTGCTGCTGACGGCCGCATTGCTGTTCTCGCTGCTGATCCTGCCGCCATTGATCTGGATGTCCGGAAAGGTCTTTCTCGGTGACTATCTGCGTGACCCTTCCGGCACGCCTACGGGCGGCCCTGTGGCCCTCCTGGTGGACTTCGTGGGTGGCGTGCTGGCGCTGTCCCCCGGACACTGGATCGCCCTGCTCGGCCCGTACGTGCTGACGGTGGCCTGGAGGCTGGGCTGCCGCTTCGTGAAAATGTGACATATATCCGTCACTTAGTCGGCGGATTGCAGTAAAAATCGACCCGCGATGGGCGTACAATGTCTTCAGGTGACGACAGTGATCCCAGTTCGCTAACCGTCACAGGAAAACATGGCACGCGAAGAACCCAGAGAGACCGAGCCCGTAGACACCAGCCAGACTGCGCGCATCGACCGGCGTCAGACTGTGCTGGCGCAGATCGAAGCTGCACTGCTGGCCAACAAGTTGTCGGTGCTGGAACTGGCTGTAGAGAGCACGGGGACGGACCCCTACAATCGCAGTCGCGCCCCGGTCACCAACACCTGGGATAACAAGCGCGTTCGCTGAGCCTTCGGACCGCTCTGGCGGCGGTATCAGCTGGGCCAGTATCGCCAGCCCACGCCCAGCAGCACGATCAGCATCGCCAGTTGCGCGGCTCGGCGCCACTTCCGGACTCGGATCTCCCCCAGAAACGCCGCCGCCGCCGCGCCCGTCAGCAGGGCTGCCCAGGCAACGGCTTGCAGCAACGGTGCAAACTCTCCGGCAAGCCGATCATGGAACTCTGGCAGCAGCAGAAAGACCAATAAGGTCATGACCAGCCCGCCGAACAAGGCCACCCCGGATCCCATCACTACGCCCAACAGCACTGCCAGCGGTCGCACGGTCTGACTGCTCCTTTTGAACTATCACCCTCAGCAATCCACCGCGGCAATTCGCGATATTGGCCGACCGGACTTGCTGGCAACGCCGATGCCGTAATAGCCTGAACCTATGATTTTAACCGATAGCCCCCATCGTCCGCGCCGCCCCGTAGGCTGGCTCGCCATCTCCGCCCTGCTGGTGCTGGTACTGGCCGGCTCTGGCTCTACCGGTGCGCCCGCGGCCACTTCGCTGCTGCCCGCCGGGGCCATGGCGCCCACGGAGCGTCAGCGGCTGCTGGCGCGGCGCATCGGCACCATCCTCGAACAGGCCCACTACCGTCGAGTGGCCATCGACGACAAGATGTCCGAAGACATCTACCACCACTACATCGATTCACTCGACAGCCAGCGCAGCTATCTTCTGGCCAGCGACATCGCCGAATTCGACGCCTACAAGAACCGCTTCGACGACATGGTGAAGAGCGGCGACGTCGAGCCGGCATTCCTGATGTACGCACGCTTCCAGCAGCGCAACCGCGAGCGCATCAAGTACGCCACGGAGTTGCTCGCCACCGAGCCGGACTGGACGCTGCAGGAAACCTTCGAGTTCGACCGCGAAAAAACGCCGTGGCCCACGTCCGTCAGCGAGCTCAACGAACTGTGGCGCAAGCGCGTGAAGAGCGATGGCCTGTCACTGGTACTGGCGGGCAAGAGCTGGTCGGAAGCGGCGGACACCCTGAAGAAGCGCTACGAGCGCGTACTGAAGCGGTCCGAACAGGTGACCGGCGACGAGGTGTTCGAGAACCTGATGAACGCCTATGCGCGCACCTACGATCCGCATTCGAACTACTTCTCGGCACGCAATTCCGAGGAATACCGCATCCAGATGAGCCTCTCGTATGAGGGCATCGGCGCGACCCTGCAGCCCGACGACGACTACGCCAGCGTCGTGAACCTGCTGCCTGGCGGACCCGCCGCAGTGGCCGGCAGCCAGAACCAGCCCACGCTGAACATCAAGGACCGCATCACCGCCATTGCGCAGGGCAAGGATGGCCCCTTCGAGGACGTGATCGGCTGGCGCCTCGACGATGTGGTGCAGAAGATCCGCGGCAAGGGCAATACGGTGGTGCGCTTCCACGTGCTTCCCGCCGGCGCCACTCCGGGCTCGGCCGAGAAGACGGTCGAACTCACTCGCGGCAAGGTTTCGCTCGAGGGCCAGGCCTCGAAGAAAGAGCGCAAGCTGATCACCCGCAACGGCAAGCAGCTGAACATCGGTGTGATCACGGTGCCGGGCTTCTATCGCGACGTGGATGCCGAGGCACGCGACGACAAGGACTATCGCAGCACGACTCGCGACGTCACCCGCCTGATCGGCGAACTGCGCGCCGAAGGTCCCATCGATGGCCTCATCCTCGATCTGCGTGGCGATGGCGGCGGCTTCCTGCCCGAGGCCACTGCGCTCACCGGACTGTTCATCGACCAGGGGCCGGTGGTGCAGCTGAAGGACTACACCGGCCACATAGAGGTGCTCGATGATCCTGCTGCGGGCATCGTGTACGACGGCCCGCTGGTGGTTTTGGTCGACCGCTACAGCGCTTCGGCATCGGAAATTTTCGCCGGCGCCATACAGGATTACGGCCGCGGTTACATCGTCGGCCAGCGCACCTTCGGCAAGGGCACAGTGCAGAACCTGATCTCTCTCGATCGCTGGACACAGAAGCCGGTCGAGGGTCAGCTCACGGTCACGATCGGCAAGTTCTATCGCGTCACCGGCGAGAGCACGCAGCACCGTGGCGTCGAGCCCGACATCACCCTGCCCTCGGCCATCGACATGAACGAGGTCGGCGAGAGCTCACTCGAGGCGGCACTGCCCTGGGATCGCATTGCACCGGCCAGCTTCCAGCATTTCAATACCGCCAAGCCCGTGCCTACGGCCATGAAGCTGAACAGCGACGAAGCCGCGCGCAACAAGAACGACCCTGACTTCCAGTGGCTTGTGAACAGCATTGCGGCCAACGACAAGGAGCGCGCGCGTAAATCGCTGTCGCTGAACCTGGTCCAGCGCAAAGCCGAACGCGAGAACTTCGATGCAGCACGTCTGGCGCGCGAAAACAGCCGGCGTGCGGACAAGGGTCAGACGCCGTTCACCACCGTCGCCGCGATGGAAGCATCGGACGATGTGAACGGGGAGAAGGCGCCGGACATCCTGC
>DATNCK010000311.1:0-3365 GCA_035571575.1 Steroidobacteraceae bacterium
CTGCCACGACCGGAGATCGTGTACCTGGCAGCGTTGTTCCATGACATTGCAAAGGGTCGCGGTGGCGATCACTCCGAACTGGGCGGAACCGATGCGGAAGCCTTCTGCCTGGAACAGGGTCTCTCACCCTATGACGCGCGGCTGGTGGCCTGGCTGGTGCGCCAGCACCTGACGCTGTCGGTGACCGCGCAGAAGAAGGACATCGGCGATCCGGCCGTGGTCAGTGAGTTTGCGCAGCTGGTCGGCGATGAGTCGCGGCTGGACTGCCTGTACCTGCTCACCTGCGCGGATGTGCGCGGCACCAACCCCAAGCTGTGGAATTCCTGGAAGGCGTCGCTGTTCCAGGAGTTCTACGATGCGGTGCGCGCCGCATTGCGCCGCGGCCTGGAAAAGCCCATCGATGAAGAACAGCTGATCGCCGAGAACAAGGATGCCGCACGCGCGCTGCTGGCGCCGAAAAAAATCGGCGCGGACGAAATTGATCGTGCCTGGGCACCGCTGTCCGCACCCTACTTTCTGCGGCACTCACCCGAAGAGATCGCCTGGTTCACCGAGCTGTGCGCAGCCCGCGAGGGCGGCGCGGACGAGCCGCTGGTTGCCGTTCAGGCGCATAGCCAGCGCGGCACGACCGCAGTGCTGATCTACGCGCCGCATCGCCGCCACGGTTTCGCGCGCGCCACGGCTGTGCTCGACCAGCTTGGCCTGACGGTAGTCGATGCGCGCATAACACCGGCAGCCAATGGCTTCAGCCTCGACCTGTATCACGTGCTGGAAGACAATGGCGCACCGATCACCGATTCCGAACGCGTCGAAGAGATGCAGCAGTCGCTGTGGAATTCGCTGCGCCGACCGGAAGATTCACCACTGGGCGTATCGCGCCGCGCGCCACGACAGGTGCGCATGTTCAACACACCCACGCGGGTTGCCATCACGCTGGACGCGCGCAATCATCGCTCGGCACTGGAATTGATCGCCGGCGACCGACCGGGCCTGCTTTGCGATGTGGGCAAGGTGTTGTGGGAAGAGCGGGTGGATCTGCAGGGCGCTCGCATCAGCACCATCGGCGAACGCGCTGAAGATATCTTCTATGTCACCGATCTGCAGCAGCAGCCGCTGAGCGATGCGGTCGCGGCGCAGCTGCAGGCCAAGCTGATCGCGGCACTCACGCGCGTCAATTGATCGACCATGAATCCGGGTTTCGAACGCCTCGCGGCGTATCCCTTCGAGCGCCTCGCTGTCCTGAAACAGGGCCTGAGGCCGCCGGCTGATCTGTCGCATATACCGCTGTCGATCGGCGAACCCCGACACGCACCGCCCGCCTTCGTCATCGAGACCCTGCGCGAGCATCTGGCGGATCTGGGCAGCTATCCAGCCACGCGCGGCTTGCCGGAGCTGCGCAGTGCCGCAGCCCGCTGGGCAGAACGTCGCTTCGCGCTGGGGGCGCACTCGATAGATTCCGAATCGCAGGTATTGCCCGTCACCGGCACGCGCGAGGCATTGTTCGCCTGCGTGCAGGCCGTGGTGGATTCGCGCCGTCCCGGGCCGCCGCCACTGGTGCTGATGCCCAATCCCGGCTACCAGATCTATGAAGGCGCAGCCCTGCTCGCCGGTGCGGAGCCGTATTACCTCAATACCACCGAGCGCAATGGATTCCTGCCGGACCTCACAACGGTTCCGGAAGCGGTGTGGCGGCAATGCCAGCTGCTGTTCCTGTGCAGCCCGGCAAATCCCGTTGGCGCAGTGATGGGTGTCGAATATCTGAAGCTCGCGCTGCGGCTGGCGGAAAAGCACGATTTCGTGATCGCCTCGGACGAGTGCTACGCCGACATCTACAGCGATGAGTCATCTCCACCACCTTCGCTGCTCACCGCCGCACTGGCACTGGGGCAGCGGAACTTCGCCCGCTGTCTGTGCTTTCACTCGTTGTCGAAACGTTCCAGCCTGCCGGGCCTGCGCTCGGGCTTCGTGGCCGGCGATGCGCGCCTGATCAAACCCTTTCTGCTCTATCGCACCTATCACGGCTGCGCCATGTCCATACCCACGCAGTACGCCAGCGTCACCGCGTGGAATGACGATGCGCATGTCGCGGCGAACCGGGCCCTGTATCGAAGCAAGTTCGACCGCGTACTGCCCATTCTCTCGCCAGTGATCGAAGTGCAGCGTCCTGCGGGCGGATTCTATCTGTGGCTGAACGTCGGCGGCGATGACGAGGCATTCACCGCCGGCCTGTTCGCGCAGCAGAACATCACTGTGGTGCCGGGCAGCTATCTCGCGCGGCAGACCGCGCTGGGCAATCCCGGTGCGGGTTATGTGCGCATCTCGCTCGTTGCCTCGGAACAGGATTGCGTGCAGGCTGCGGGCCGCATCCGCGACTTCATTCTCTCCACACGGAACCGACAAGCATCATGACCGACAGCCTGCGCCAGACCATCGAGGCGGCCTTTGAAAAGCGCGCCGACATCACGCCCGCCACCATCGACAGGTCGCTGCGTCTTGCGATCGAAGACTGCATCGGACTGCTCGACGCGGGCAAGGCGCGCGTCGCCGAGAAGCGCGGCGATGCATGGCAGGTGAATGAGTGGCTGAAGAAGGCAGTGCTGCTGTACTTTCGCGCCAACGACAATCAGCTGATCGATGCCGGCGCCACGCGTTACTTCGACAAGGTGCCGCTGAAATTCGCCGATCAGAATGCCGCCGAACTCAAGGCCGGCGGCGTGCGCGTGGTGCCCCCGGCGACGGCGCGTCGCGGCTGCTACATCGCTCCGAATGTCGTGCTGATGCCTTCGTATGTGAACATCGGCGCCTACGTCGACAGCGGCAGCATGGTGGACACCTGGGCGACAGTCGGTTCCTGTGCGCAGATCGGCAAGAACGTGCATCTGTCGGGCGGTGTGGGCATTGGCGGCGTACTGGAACCGCTGCAGGCCTCGCCCACCATCATCGAAGATGACTGCTTCATTGGTGCGCGTTCCGAGGTGGTGGAAGGCGTGGTGATCGGCGCGGGCTCGGTGCTGGCGATGGGTGTGTTCATCAGCCAGAGCACGCGCATCTACGACCGCGCCACCGGCGAGATCAGCTACGGGCGCGTACCGCCCGGCTCGGTGGTTGTGCCGGGGTCGCTGCCCTCTTCGGATGGCAGGTACAGCCTGGCCTGCGCGGTGATCGTCAAGCGCGTGGACGCGAAGACGCGTGCGAAGACATCAATCAACGAGCTGCTGCGCGCTACCGACTGAAGCTGGCGCTGCTAGCCGAATCTTCCCGTGATGTAGTCTTCCGTCAGCTTGTGGCGCGGATTGGTGAAGATCCGGTCCGTGTCGCCTACTTCTATCAGATCGCCCAGATGGAAATAGGCCGTGCGCTGTGAT